>DEYM01000132.1:1377-12889 GCA_002364555.1 Phycisphaerales bacterium UBA3158
CCCGTGGTGGTGGGCGCTTCCAGGTTTGGGTGGATGGTCGGCACCGGAGGTTTCACCGACCAGTCGTAGACTCCCGAGCCGGATTTCTTCCCAAGTCTTCCTTCGGTGACGAGTTGTTCCTGCATGAGGCTGGGAGCGAGTCGGCTCGGACGATCCCAGCATTCCCAGACGGTACGTGTCGTTGCCGTATTCACATCGTGTCCGATGAAGTCGGTCAGCTCCAATGGTCCCATTCTGAAACCACCGAGGGTCCGCATCGTCTCGTCTATGAGATCCGCGGTCGCCAGACCATCCTCCATGCATCTGAACGCCTCGAGGTAATAGGGGCGAGCGACTCGATTGACGATGAACCCCGGTGTGTCCGCTGTGCGAGCGACATGCTTGTTCCAGCTGGATGCGATCGCCGCAATACGGTCAACAACGGCGGGGTCCGATTCCCGTCCCCGGACAACTTCGACCAGCTTCATGATCGGCGCCGGATTGAAGAAGTGCATGCCGGCGACCCGATTCGGACAGCCCAGTTCGTTCCCCAATTCGGTGACGGACAATGAAGAGGTGTTCGTGGCGATTATCGCATCACTCGAGAGGCATTCCAGCAGGGGCGTGATGGCCTTCACCTTGACATCGAGATTCTCCACGATCGCCTCGATCAGGAGTTCGCATGATTCCAGTTCCGAATCGGATTGAACGACGGACAGTCTGTTCAAGGCATCGGTGGCATCGGCTTGGGACATCCGACCCTTTTCAACTTGTCGATCGAGTCTTCTGCCGATTCCTTCCCTCGATCTGGCGGCAATCTCAGGATCGCAGTCGATCAGCATGACGGACCAGCCATGGACAGCCGCCACCTGGGCGATGCCCGCTCCCATGGCTCCGGTTCCCAGTACGGCAATCGCTTGTTCAGCGGTCATGTCTCATTTTCCCGTGAATTCAGGAGTTCTTTTTTCGATGAAGGCGGTGACGCCTTCGAAGTGATCATGTGTCCGGCCTGCCGTGTCCTGAGCGAATGCCTCGGCTTCCAGCTGTTCCTCCAGCGACCGCTCCAGGCTCTCGTTGAGCAGCCGCTTGGTCAATGCAAGCGCCTGACCGGGCATCGAAGCGAGATGGGCAGCCAGCTTCATGACGGCGTCTTCCAGTTCGTCTGCTGCAACGACCGAATTGACCAGTCCCATCTGGAGCGCCTCATCAGCCTTGACCTTGCGTCCGGTGAGGCACATCTCCATGGCTCGCCCCATGCCAACGAGTCTTGGCAGAGTCCACGTACTGGCGGAATCGGGGACGAGGCCGACGTTCACGAAGACTTCGATGAACGAGGCGTGTTCCGAAGCGATTCGCAGATCACAGGCCAGTGCCAGACTGCAGCCCGCACCTGCCGCCACACCATTGACGGAGGCGATGACGGGTTTCCCCATCGATCGAATTCGCTTGATGATCGGATCGTAGCGGCGACGAAGATCGTCGCCCAGCTCAGGGACATGACCAGGGACGTACTTCTTCTTGAGATCCTCCAGATCCTGACCGCTGCTGAAGGCCCGCCCTGAACCTGTGATGATCAGAACCCTGACATCCGGATCCCGTTCGCAGGTCTTGAGTGCATCGGACATCTCCGAACTGAACGCATCGTTGAATGCATTCAGGACATCCGGTCGATTCAATGTCAGTGTCATGACGTGATTGGCAGTCGTCACCTGGATGGTTTCATATCCGCTCATGTGTGTCTCCTCGCATCATTTTCCGGTGAATGAAGGTTTGCGTTTCTCAATGAAAGCGGACATGCCTTCCTTCTGGTCGTCCGTATCGAAGAGCATGTAGAACAGCTTCCGCTCGTACTCAAGTCCCTGGCTCAGTGGCAGTTCATCCGCCTTGAGCACGGACTCCTTGGCGTATCGAAGCGCCACGGCAGGCTTGCTGGCCATCGTCTGTGCGACATTCAATGCTTCACGGAACCAATGTTCCCTGGGCACGACTCGACTGATCAGACCAAAGTCGAGCGCCTCTCTGGCCGATAGGAACCTGCCTGAAAGGACGATGTCCATCGCGGCGGCCTTGCCGACAGCCCGCGTGAGACGTTGCGTTCCGCCAGCTCCGGGCATGACTCCGATATTGATCTCCGGCTGACCGATTCTCGCCGTCTCCGAACAGATGATGACATCGCAATGCATCATCAGTTCACATCCGCCACCCAGTGCAAATCCACTCACGGCGGCGACAATCGGCTTCTTTATCCGCTTGATGCGTTCCCATTGAGCAAACTGGTCGCGCTGGGCCATGTCGCTGACGGAGGCATCGGCCATATCCCCGATATCGGCACCCGCCGCCCACGCACGCTCTGTGCCGGCCAGAAGAATCACCTTGATCGACTCGTCCGCATCGTAGCCTTCCATGAGCTGGGCCAAGGATTTCATCAATTCGAGGTTCAACGCATTGAGGACCTTCGGTCTGTTCATGCGAATAACGGCCACGGCACCATGTGTTTCTGTGAGAAGATGAGCTTCCTCGGTCATTCTGGAATCCCCTGGTTCGGCTTGGGTTTGGAAACGCGATCGACGATTCTATTCAAGACTGATTTCGGAAGGACTCGCTGCACCTGCTGCCCCTGGCCAAGCAGTCTGTTGCCATCCCAGACCTTGATGCCGCATACAACGCCGGTTTCATCGACCTTGATGGCTTCTGCCCGAATCGTGACCTCATGCCCGACCGGAGCCGGTGCGAGATGGTCGATGCTGAGATGTGATCCGATCCCTTCCTCGTCATCCTCCAGATGGGGGGCCAGGATCTTCCTGGCGGCCAGCTCCATGTGATGGGCCATCGACCAGGTCGAGTAGACACGGTGGACGATGATGCCATCGAAGGCGGGGCACATGTCTTCCGTGACGATGATGGTCACTTCCGCCAGTTGGCCAACTTGGAGGGTATTTTTCACGCGGCTGGCAGTGTAGCGATGGCGATGACTTCTTTGGGGCGGCTGGACAAAGATTGGGGTGTGCATTGGGTTCCTATAGACTCTCTCCATGCAGATTTTCATCGGTCTGATGATTCTCGTTTGCACCGCCACGCTGATCTGGGGTTTGTTGGCCCTGGTTACGGCCGTTCGCTGTCTCAAGAGGCCGCGTCGCCACTCCATGGTCAGGGCGATATCGATGGGTCTACCCGTGGATCCGGAGGAGGCGGGCTGGGATGTCGATTCATGGTCGGTGTCCTGTCCGGACGGCATCGAGATGCCGGTATGGTCGATCAGAACCGGTGGAGCCGGTCCGGTGACGGTTCTGATTCATGACTGGGGAGACTCCCGAATAGAGTGTCTGCCCCTGGTTTCGGAATGGAAGGACGAATCGGCGATGGTCGTCATGCCGGATCTACGTGGGCATGGTGATGCGGCTGGAATCTGCACCTTCGGCAGATTGGAGATCGCCGACATCGAGATCTTGATCCGCTCCCTTGATGCCGAGCATGTCGGTGTCGTGGGGCATGGATATGCCGCCAATCTGATCTCGCAACTCCAGGAACAGCCCGACATCACGCTGCAACGTGTCTGTGACGAACCATGGACTCGTGAGGGACTGCACGAGCGTCTCGTCAGCGGTGGATTCCCCATTCAACTACCCGGTTGGCTTCTGGACATGGCGATCCGTCGCTCTGGCGTTTTTCAGCTTGTGGACCGGAATGATCCGCGACCATGATCACCCATCGGGGTGGGTCATCGATGTGATGTCGAGCGCCCTGTTGAGTTCGTCTTCCGGCAGCACGTTGTGCTGCAGGCAATAGTCTCTGATGGTCAATCCGCTGTCATAGCACTCATGTGCGATTCTGGCTGCTTCGTTGTATCCGATGATCGGTGCCAGAGCCGTCCCGAGCATGAGGCTTCTTTCGACGGTCTCCTTGATGGCCTTCTTGTTCGCCTTGATGCCATCGACGCATCGTGTGGCGAAGATCTCCGCGCTGTTTCCAAGAAGCGTGATGCTTTCAAGGAGCGTCACGGTCGCCATCGGCATGGAGAGGTTGAGTTCCATGAGCGAACCGGTGCCACCCATGCCGCCCATCGTGAGCGTGACGTGATTACCCGCCACCCGCATGGCTACCTGCATGACGGATTCGACCAGTACCGGGTTGACCTTTCCGGGCATGATGGATGAGCCGGGTTGTATCTCGGGCAGTTCGATCTCACCGATTCCACATCGAGGACCACAGCCCATGAGGCGTATGTCGCTGGCGATCCTTGAGAGACTGACCGCGATGGTATTCAGATGTCCATGGGCATCGACGACACAATCCCTCGTCGACTGGGCCTCGAAGTGGTTGCGTGCCTCACGGAATCTGACTCCGGTTTCCCTGCTGAGTTCGCTGCAGACCATCTTTCCGAATCGGGGATGGGTGTTGATCCCCGTTCCGACGGCCGTTCCGCCGATGGGCATGTTCTCGGCCAGTGCACGAATGGCGGATTCGGTCCGTTCTATTCCGTATTCGACCTGCGCGGCATAGCCCGAGAACTCCTGTCCCAGCCTGATCGGGGTGGCGTCCTGCAGATGGGTCCGGCCGATCTTCACGATCTTGTCGAACTGCCTGCTTTTCCTGCGAAGGGACTTCTCCAGCTGTTTCAATCCGGGAAGAAGAATGTGCTTCGCATGCGTGGCGGCCGCGATCTGCATCGCGGAGGGCATGGTGTCGTTCGAGGACTGTCCCATGTTGACATGGTTGTTCGGATGAACCGGATCCTGCGCGCCGATCTTCGCACCGGCGGCTTCGCAAGCCATGTTGGAGATGACTTCGTTGACATTCATGTTCGTCGAGGTGCCGGAGCCGGTCTGGTAGACGTCTACCGGGAAATGTCTCATCATGTCCGGCCTGGTCTCGACCTGCTCGAGTTCCCTCATGATCCGCTCGCAGGCGCGTCTGATCAGACCACATCTTCTCTGGTCAAGCTTGCCCAGCTTTTGATTGGCTGTCGCGGCCGAATGCTTCAACTGCGCGAAGGCATGGATGGTCTGCCAGCCCATGTCGTGATGCGATATCGGGAAGTTCAGGACGGCACGTTGCGTGGTCGCGCCATAGAGGACGTCGGCTGGAACCTCCATGGTTCCCATGGAATCCTTTTCAACTCGTGTTGCGGTCCTGCCTGATCGACGGGTCTTCTTGCTGGCCATGCTCTTCGCTCCCGGTTGGAGTGGGGGTGGATGATCTCTGTAGTTCTGGAACGGTACCAATCAACTCGATCGCTGGCCAGCAGAGGTGGTCCGTATTTCATCCAGATCCAAGCAGCATGGGCAGGATCTCCTCTGCGGAACCGATCAGTTCATGATCCGCCAAAGGAGTGGCAGCCGTGGACTCCGAGTTGATGATGACGATGGTCGCACCGGCTCGGGAAGCCAGCTCGATCAATGCCGCGGCGGGATAGACGACGGCGCTGGTACCGACAACCAGCATCAGATCGCAGTTCAAGGTCGCCTCTTCAGCCAGAGCCCATGCTGCTGTCGGCAGTGATTCCCCAAACCATGTGACGGTTGGTCTCATTCCCCATACCGAGCAGGCCGGACAGTATCGATTCAAGGAAGGGTTGGACATGTCGACGTGCTCAACATGGCCGCAGTTTCCGTGGCATCTGTCGGATGTGATGTCGCCATGAAGCTGGATCAATCGATCACATCCCGCACGTTTGAGAAGATCATCGGTGTTCTGGGTGATCTGGATGATGTCTGGTCTGCAGGCCAATGCGAGATGACCGGCGTTCGGTTGCGCGTGAGCCATCTGTATTCTTCGAGCGGCGTACCATTTCATGACCAGCTCGGGATCTTCGGCGAACCCATCGGGTGAGGCGAGTTTCATCGGATCATGTCGACTCCACCAGCCATCTCCGGGATCGCGGAATGTGCCGACTCCAGAGGGGGCGCTCAGGCCTGCTCCGGAGAAGCAGCAGGGATTCTGCGATTTGGCAATGGCCCGACTGGCCAGGATGATCCTCTCATCATGAGGGTCGTTCATTCGTCTCGTCGGCTTTCTCGCCGGAGATCTCCGGCTCGACCATCATCGGATCGACTGAAATGTCAAGACGAGCTCGGGTCTGCGAGTCGAGGTCTCCATTGAAACGTTGCGTGATCTCGTCGCGAACGGCAACGGAGATATCCGGATGTGCTTCCCGAAGTCCCTCATAGGCAGAGAGCCATTGAGTCAGCTGGTCGTTGACGGTGTAGGCGGAATCGAAGTCGCGATCATGAAGAGCGGCCATGAATCGAAGGCGAGCCAGTTCATCATTCGTCTTGTAGAAGGGTTCGAGAAGAATCACCGCCGTCTTGGACTTGTTCGTCTCTATGAGCAGTGGGGCCAGTCTTTTCAGAATCATCGCTCGATCAGTCTCTGCTATGGATTCCCCTGCCTGTGCCTGATCGAGTATCCGGATGCGAAGCGACTGTCCCACGAGACCGTTGCTGGCGAGTCGATCGTCCAGAGTCATCTGATCTCGAGGAGGGATGAGCTCACTGGCCGTGAGAATCGCCTGTTCCCAGATCTCCGTCTGGGAATCCTGCGGAGGCTCGAGTGTGATGATCTGATTCACGCGGTCCATCGGCTGATCCAGAGGAAGCGACATCGCCGCTTCGATGGCCGTCGGATAGATGGCGAAGTCATCGCCTCGGGAGAGGACCAGATCGATCTGGTCGCGACGAAGCATCGCGGTCGCCACGGCGGATCGAATCACAGGATCGCTGTCGGCAAGCCAGGGTTCGAATTCCATGATTCGATCATCGGGGGAGACGAGCACAAGCAGTGCTTTCTCCTCAGGACTGGTGGAGGGCGATTCGAGAGATTCGATCGCCTCGAGCACGGCTGCTCTGGTCTCGGCAGGCGTCGTGGCATCGCGAAGAAATGCCCAGGTGGTGGCCATGGCCGCTTCGCGTGTCTGTTCTCTTCCAAGCATCGGAAGAACGGAAGGGAGATGCTTTCTACTGCCTCGAGCCTGAAGGAAACGAAGAGTCGAATTGAGGACGATAGGATCCGATTCCATATTCAATCGCTCAGCCAGCAGATCGGTGAGATCGGGATTCGAAAGTTCCGCCAGAAGCGCGGCCACCTTCCGGCGAACCTCCAGATCGGAATCCTCGAGTGATTCCAGCACCGCCTCTTCAATCGCGGCAGTGGCCTGGCCGTCACGAAGCAGAACGGCGACACGATCGACCCCGAATCGCCGGACATCGGCGAGATCATCGCGGAGCATTCCGGGAATACTGTCCAACTGTTCCTCGACGGGAAGAAGCGGCCAGAGTTCCCGATAGACTCCAATCAGGCGATTGATGACGAGTTGATCTCGTTCCTGATCCCTTTGGACGGTTCCCTCGAGTTCACTGATGCGACGGTTCTGCACCTGGATGGTTTCGCGCATCCAGCTTGATGGGGGCCTGTCCTTGTGATCCTGCCACCACAGACGCCATTGCGATCTGGTCTGGTTTCGGATTCCAGTGAGTTGCTCCAGGCTGAGGTTGGTGGCGGCGACGATTCTGGGCTGATCAGATTCCCTGAGCAGTTCTATCAGTGTGCTCGTGGCTTCAGCGGCATCGGAATGGAATTCACCAAGGCACACGATCGCGGTTTCACGTGAACTGATGTCGGCAGTTCGGTTTTCCGATCGGTTGATGAGTTCCTTCAGGATTCCGGGAGATGTCTCGGAGTATCTCGCGAGCAGGCTTCCCAGTGCGGATCGATTCGCCGCCGGGCAGTCGTCGACAGCCATCAGCGCGGAATTCTGAAGTCGTGGTTCAGGCTTGTCCTGAGTCGACAGGGCGCCAAGCACCGCCTGGAGCTGTGTCGGATCACCTGAGTTCAGGGAGTCCGAAAGTATCTGCATCGCCTCGTCTGAACCAGCTATCAGGAGCGCGATGGCAGCAGCTCTTCTGGAGGCCGGGCCACGGTCGGTCGAGGGATCCTGGAGCGTTTCCTTGTAGAGAGCAGTCAGTTCGGCACGCTGCCGATCGGCTGCTGCCTGAGCGCGGACCCCCAGACCGGTGCCATCGGTTTGCGGGGTACAGCCTGTCACCAGAATGAAGGTGAATACCGCCAGAAGCAGGGATCGACATGAAGTCAGGTGATAACTGGTCATCTCCAGTGCATTGTATGATCGAAGCGGAGAGATGGGCCAATATGGGCCATTTGAGGCCACTCACCCCTCGAAAGGGGGATGTCAGCCTACACTGCTCCGAATCACGTACTTGGGAAGGTACTCATGACTGATTGGTTCGACGCTGAAAATCATGCCACGCGAGCGTTCGAGATGTTCGAGCGAGGGCGTTGGGCAGAAGCGGAGATGGAACTTCGCAAGGCACTGGCGTTCCAACCCGATCAGCCTGAATGGCTCTATCACCTCGGCATCGTTCTGGAATCCAGCGGAAGAGAACGTCAGGCCAAGGCGATGTTCGAACAAGCTGCTGAGCTGGCGCCTGAACAGGTCGATGTCGTCGTATCGGCGGCCATCATCTGCGCCAGGCTTGGAGAATCCGATCGTTCGCTGCATTGGCTTGACCGCGTTCTGGCGATAGATCCCTCCAACGAGGAGGCGCTTGCCAGAAGAATCGAGATGCTGGTCGTGCAGGGCCGTCATGAGGAGGCTGAAACGGCGTTCTATCTCGCCGAGATGGCCATGGAAAGTCAGAGTCCGATGTGTCTGTTGGAGATATCCGTCAGTCTCATCGCCCGCGGTAAATTCCGAAAAGCAGGATGGTGTCTCAGGGAAGCCATGAAGATGGAGCCGGGACTTCCCCGCATTCGTCTGAGACTTGCCGAGGTCCATGCCTCCACCGGACGTTTGGATCGTGCTCTCCAGCTGTGCGGCAGGGAGGTTCGTGAGGATCCCGGAAACATCGATGCGCTGTCGCTCTATGCAGAACTGCTGGAGTCATCGGGCCGCCAGACGGAAGCGGTGGAGACACTTCGTCGAATACTCGATTTCGAGCCGGCTGATCTACCTGCCCGGCAGGGACTCGCCAGACTCCTGAAACGAATGGGGCATCCGCAACGTTCACTCGTGGAATGGCAGATCCTTCGTAAGCTTGACTCGAATCATCATGGCCTGGACATCGAGATCGGTGAACTCCTGATGCAGTTGGGTCGTGAAGCCGAAGCCAGGGCCTTTCTACTCCAGGCACACGAGCAAACCTGCGATCAGCTGGAACAACTGGGTGCAGATCAGATCGAACTGGTCCGACTCTCGAAGATGCTTCTCGAGGTCCATCTTGCCGATGAGGCGGTCGTTCTCATGGAAGCGGCGTACGAGGTGGCTCCCGATGATCCGGAGACACTGCGGCTTCTGGCGCTGGCCAGATACAGCTCTGGTGATACACGAGGCGGCATGGTCATCAGTCGCCGCATCATTCGACTGGACCCCGGGTGTCGCGTCTCAGTGAACAATCTCGCGCTTGCCGCTCTGCAACGAGGCCGTCTGGGTGTTTCGTGGCAATGGGTGCGGAGGGGGCTCAGGCGTCATCCGGGTGATGAACACCTGCGAAGAATTCGTCTTCGAATAGTCTTCAATGCGACAGCAGGCCGCTTTTTCAAGTGGCTTGAAACCTGTGTATCTGAAAAGAACTGACGATCAGCAGCCGCTGCTACAGAGTGCCGTCCGTATAAGGCAGGATCGCCATGTACCTTGCACGCTTGATCGCCTTGGCGACCTTTCGCTGATCATTTGATGTCGTTCCCAGTCTCTTGCGGGAGTAGATCTTCCCGTTGGGAGTCATGAGCCTTCTCAGCTCATCGACATTCTTGTAGTCGACCCAGGTGCGACCTCTGGGATCAAGTTGCAGGTAATTGCCACGTCGTGTTCGTCGACCGTTCATTGTTGCCTTCCTATGTCGTCGCGGATACTGGATGCCAGCAGCCCACGACAGATACCTGTCGCGGGCGACGAGCCAAGTAGTGTAGCTTCCAGGAGAGGTTTCTCAACTATCAGGGGGTTGCATTGGCGAGGAACCCGATTATCGGGTCGAAAAACACGCTCCCAGCCCCTTCCTCGCGTACCTTAATCACATGAGTAGACCTCGAATCGGAATTACACCAGATATCGTCGAGGGCAGGATGACCCTGTCCACCCGGTATTCGGATGCCGTCTACAACGCTGGAGGGTTGCCGTTTGTCCTTCCGCCATCCCCCAATGATGCTTCGAACTACCTGAAGTCGTGTGATGGATTGATTCTTTCGGGAGGTTCCGACGTGATCATGGAGGATTGGGGCGTGGCGACTCATCCCAGTGCCACTCCGATCTCCCGCCTTCGTCAGGACTTCGAACTGGGAATGCTGGCCGTACTCGAATCAAACCCGGACTTTCCGGTTCTGGCGATCTGTCTGGGCATGCAGCTCATGGGAATCACCCATGGTGCTCGATTCAGTCAGCATCTACCGGAGGATGTTCCGATGGCTGAGAATCATCTGAATGATTCCATTCACGAGATCGAGGGCCCGGATCTGAAGGGGTGCGTCACGAGTCATCACCATCAGGCATTGCTCGATGGAGGATCCCTCCAGGTGATCGCGACATCCCCGGATGGTGTCGTTGAAGGCATTGCCGACCTTGAACGCAGGTTCTACGTGGGGGTTCAATGGCATCCTGAACGTACGGATGATGAAACGCTCGGTGCAGGGCTTTTCAGGAGATTGATCCAGTCCTCTTCGGTGCACGTTAATCAAGGCCATTGAATGGCACTATCATTCGAACCATGGGCAGGTAAACAGGCCGTCCACATCCCGCGAGATGCGAACAGACCATGTCAAACAACGAAGAACAAGTCGCCGGTCAATCTCCACTCGAGGAATTGCACCATCAGGATTCAATGAGAAATCCTGTGGATCGCGAGCAGACCGAGGATGTGGATAGACCGGGCGCGCCGTCGGGTGGTTCCAGCGACGATTCTCTTGGAAGACTTGAACTCGAGTATCTCCCATGGGGAACAGATGATGCGGAAGGCGCGACTGCTTGTCGGGTGCTGGCCACCTGTGGCTGGGTCGAGCTGGAATACGCCATCATGCGTCGTGGATGCGGCATGCTCGATCAGCCCAATCGCGGGACTGTCGTGCTGTCGGGGGATGATCGTCAGGCAGTGCTTGAGAACATGGTGAGTCAGGGCCTTGAGGGCTTGTCGCCGACGTCCGCCAGAGAGGCCTTTCTGACCGATCGAAAGGGAAGGGTCCAGGCAGATCTGCTGATCGCCGCTTTGGACGAAGAGATTCTGCTCGATGTGGATATCAATCAGGTGGATCTCGTGACGACATTGCTGTCGGATCACATCTTCACCGAAGATGTCCAGGTTCGGAATGGCAGCGAAGACTGGTATCGGATCGGAGTCCATGGTCCTGATGCGGCATCGATTCTGGGTTCATTCGGGGATGTTCCGGAGTCGTCTCTGTCCAGTTCATGTCTCGAGATAGCCGGTGTCGCGGCTCTCGCCGTGCGACGTGATCAGGTCTCAACGCCGGGATTCGAACTCTTTCTGCCTCGAGCCGGAGTGGTCACGGCATGGGAGGCCATTCGTTCCACTGG
>DEYM01000168.1 GCA_002364555.1 Phycisphaerales bacterium UBA3158
CTGCCAGCTGGTCGATGAAATCGGGATATTGGCAAGAAGTCCTTCGTTGGATGTGACATAGAGGTTCGAGATCACCCCGGCATCGACTCTGGCTTCAGCCGTGATCTTCCATGTCTGATTGGGTGGCAGCGCCAGTTGAATCGGTTGACTGGCTCTCGAGGTGTCTGCCGTTGAAAGCAGCTTGAATGCGGGCTGCCCGTCGACTTCGACGATCGATGCTTCTATGCCAAGCGCCCATCCAAGCCCGCTGACATCGGAGAGATCCCCGTTTGTGATCAGATTCTCGCCGGCATCGGGTGCTGTCGTGATGGGAGGTGCGGTCGGAAATTCGGGTTCCCCCGGATCGGCGCCCGGTGCTTCGATGCGTCCCTTGTAGAAGCGGATGTCGTCAAACGTCACTTCTGCCGCCAATTCGGTCTTCCATGCCTGAAGCGTGATATCAACGGCGGTCTGGTTCTCGCTTGTGAAGATCTCGAATCGCTGCTCGAGCCATTTGTTCTGGTCATCGATGGCGATCCATCCGGTGGCCTTGTCGATCTGCGCGCCATTGCGAACGGCGAGAATCGGCGGCACGAGGTTGTTGCTGCTTCTGACTCTGGCAGCGATCGTGTAGCGGGTTTCCGGTTCAAGACCTTCTATTCGCTGCACGGCCTGGGCGGTGATCTCCGGTTGTGGTGTGAGTTTCAATCCGGAGCCGTCCTGCCAGCCCTGATCGATGAATGTCGCATTCCCACTGATCGTCCAGTTCGCTGAGCCATCTTCGAAGTTGCCGTTTCCAAGCAGATTGGTTCCCGAAGCCAGCACCGGGACTCCCATCATGGTGAGGCCGAAAGCAAGCGAGATTTTCTGTGTGCAAGTCCATCTTGACTGAGAGTTCATGAAACAAGGCTCCTGATAGCTGCTTGATTTCGAGCAGGCCCATGGAACGACCCGGCTCGAGGTGTACTGAGAAATGACAAATTGATAGTCGGCTAGATGGAAGCCCGCTTCAGAGCGGTACGAGCGATCCTTTGATCGAGTCTTCGCTTCTGGAGGTTGTTGTCAGGCGTTGAAACTCCTACGTTTCCTGGCCACGCCGCCGTGGCTCGATTGGAAGAGCACCTGATTTGTAATCATGGGGAGCGTTCAACCACATCAACCTGAAACAGTCCCAAACCCCGTTAAAAGGTGTTTGTTCCTAGCTATTCACTTATCAACCGCACGGCCTTACCGCGCTCTACAGACTACTACCATGAATTCATGCAGCGGTTCGTTTGAATTCATGACAACAGTCGAAGATAGCAACCGCCAAGTTCCGCTTGTGTAGCTAACCTCGACATTGGCTCCACTTCATTGTTGATGAGAGCATTGGAACAACGAGGTGCTTGTTAAGCATCCCCCGGATGCTGGTCTGCATAGAGAGGCATCGACGCCCACACCTTTGAATTCTCCAGCAGCTCTGTAGGTGTTCGTTCTTCTAACTGACATCGAACCATCGACCAGGAGGTTGTGGAGTGGAATCCATTTCAAGGTGCTACCACCACCATTTCAGTTCCAACGATCAGCCGTCAAGAAGGGAGTGCCACCGGGCGGGTGTGGCGAATCTGTGACGATTGAATCTGGAATAGATTTATTCACGAGGGATACGCCGATCCCTAGCGCTCCAGGGAACCCGTGGTCGCTGCTGATCTGAATATTTCCCACCATCGAAAACGCCCCGAGATCATTGGTTGATTCAGCCCCAGGCCAGCAGGCAGATCCGCCACGTCAGAAGCCAGCACACCATGCCCAAGACGACGGCGAGCACCATGCGGTTGGTGGTGATAGATGGGTGCTAATGGAATTGGTTCCCGAGAGGGCAGGCAGAACCTCAGCGTGGCTCCAGGAGCAATCGGGCTTCAGGGGCTTCTGGAGCCGGATGGGAGGAGGCCTCGGGCCGACTACCGGCGTAGCCGCAGCCCGCTTCAGAGGGGTACGAACCATCTTTTGATCGAGTCATCGCCTCTGGAGGTTGTTATCAAGCGTTGAAACTCGTACGCTTCCTGACCACGCCACCGTAGCTCAATTGGCAGAGCACCTGATTTGTAATCTGGAGGTTACCGGTTCGATTCCGGTCGGTGGCTTTAACCAAACCTCTTGCGATAGAGCAACCATTGAAACGTACTCCGTTTTTCACGGGCTACCGAAGCCAATGCACGTCTCTACGTTCGATCGTTCGTGATGAATTGTCCAATTCATTCCACTTCAATCAAAGTGATGTTCACTCTGCGATGGCATTTGATATCACATGGCTGGCAGGGGTTGCATCGAGAATGACTGCCGGTCTGCTGAGTGTGTTCGATCACCGCACATGGCGTCATGTCTCCGAGAAACGTGACACGCAAAAAGAAACCCGCCCATACCGAAGCATGGGCGGGTCGTTCATTCAATGATCAGCTGAAATCAGCCGTTCTGAGTCTGTCCACCCTTGGTGAATACCCAGACGATCACAAACAGGGCGATCAGTCCCACGAACCCATTTGTTCCAAGCTCGCTGATGAAGGCCATCAGGTTCTTGGTGATGGCGGAGAAGTACTCCACATCAGGACCGAAGATGATCTGCACGACAACGCCAACGGCGATGAAAAGCAGAGCCAGATCGATGAATTCGCGAATCCAACCTTTTACAACATTGATACTGTTCATAACGTCCGTGTCTCCTCGAAGAAGTCTCATGCCCTCCACAACCATCCGTGGCTGCGGTTGAGGCTCATATTCGAGGGACATGTTTCCCTCGGATCAGTTGCAGACATCGGACAGAGGAAGGTCCGAAGATGAGTATTCAAAGAGGTGGATTTGCCTCTGATCGTGTCAAATTCGGCATTATTTGCGCGTATTTGGGCCTGGGTATCCATTGAAGGGGACTCAATGGGGGCTGAATTTTTCCGCTTTTTTTTGTGATCCCACTCCATGGGCTTTGATCACTCGTGCCAGCCAGAAGCAAATTGGGCAATCAGGCTCCTTGCCGGGATTTGCTGACTTGGGTACCCTTCATCGTTCTGAAACCCAGGGCGTGTACCCAAGTGGCCAAAGGGGACAGGCTGTAAACCTGTTGGCGTACGCCTTCGGAGGTTCGAATCCTCCCGCGCCCATTACCAAATTCCTTCCTGGAAACCAGTTATGCCCCTCAAGGGGGCTGGCAGAGCCTCCGGGCTCTCCTCATGCCTTTCCCAGTGCCCGTTAGAAACGTTTGATCAGGCTCTCACTGGCATCAGTATGCAATCAAGGCCGTTTTCCTCCAGATGTCTGAATCTGGATGCCTACGATGTTGAACAATGCCTTTTCTGGATCGCATTCAGTTCGCCAATCAACGTGATCTCACGGGTTTCATCCCCTGGACGATCGAGGGGTCGATCGTTGGCTATCTTCGCCCGCAGCTGTGCGATCTGCTCTCTCCATGGACAGATGTGTTTCAGGTTGGTTCGACCGAGGTCTCGCTGCATGAGGATCTTTCTGATTTCGACACTCGCTCGAATGCAGTAGCCCGGGTGCTGCCGTCCCTTCGCAATGATGGATTCGTTCGTGAGGCCGTCGGCGAATGCTACGGGGTCGTTGCGGAACTGGGAGGTTCGCCTTTCATGTGCATCGACCGAGGTGCGGCGGAGGCATTTGGAATCATCACGACGGGATTCCATCTCAATGGTCTCATCGGTGACGACATGTGGATTGCCCGTCGTTCCAAGACGAAGCCGATGTTTCCAGGAGAGCTGGACAACATGGTCGCCGGTGGTTGGCCAGTCGATCTGACCATCGAGGAGAACGTCGTCAAGGAATGTGCTGAGGAAGCGGGCATGTGCGAGACGCTTGCTTCACAAGCCGAGTCCGTCGGAGTCATGACCTACGTGATGGAAATCGAAAAGGGTCTGCGACGACATGCGATGCATCTCTATGACCTGGAGGTTCCGGATTCCTTCGTTCCAAAGCCCGTCGATGGCGAGGTTGATTCATTCCAGAGACTCTCCATCGATGAGGTTTCCTGCATTGTTCGTGATACGTCCGAGTTCAAGTACAACTCGTCCATGGCGGTCATCGACTTCCTGTGTCGAAGTGGTCGTATCAACTCTGACACACCCGGCTACCGTGAGATAATCAGCGGTATGCGTGTATCGCTGGACAATCCCGCATCCGTATCCTGCTGAAGTCTCTCCCATGGAAAACCAGGCAGGACCTTTTCGGGCCTTGCCTGGTCTTCATTGCATGGAGAGAATGGAGAGAATTCTGAGACTGTGAATCCGGATGGGTTTGGAGACTTGTTCCGGGTTCACATAAGAGAGCCGCTTCGCAGAGCAATCGGCGCGGAGAATGCAAAAATTCATCACAGGGCTGTTTAGACCATTGTGAAAAGCGTTTCGGTACCCTCAGAGGTATCTGGAATGGTCAATGATTCGTTGTTTCCATCAGAAAGCGTCGCATGGCTTTCAGCGTTGACTCGGATACATGATGCTCCATTCCCTCCGTGTCCCGGATGGCATCCGCTTCGGGAACACCCAGTGCGAGGAGGAATTCCAGCAGCAGTTCATGTCGTCTTCTGGAGGCCTTGGCCACACGTCTACCCAGTGTCGTCAGGGTGACAGGGCCGTACGGTTCCTTGATCACCAGTCCTTCGTTGGCAAGTCGTTGAAGGATCCGCGTGACCGTCACATGGCTGACAGCCATCCTCGACGCGAGATCCTTGACTCGACAGGCCTGCTGGCTGTCCAGGATCTCCGCGATGGCTTCCACGTAGTCCTCGGCGGTTTCCGAGGCGTGATCTCGTCTGGTCTTGCTGAACTGGTTGGCGATGGGGCTCAGTTGATTGACTCCACGGTTGACGGTCGGCTCCTGTAAATGTATCATATGCTACATGAAGTGTAGCATACGATACAAATATCTCTGGATTCTCATCCCGTTTCTCCTGTGTCAACAGGTCGGAGCGGCATCCGTCGCGGCATCCGACCTCGAAGATGCCCCATCGCAGCTGACGGTTGTGGCGACGACGGGCATGGTGGCTGATCTCGCCCGATCGGTGATCGGTGACAGGGGGATCGTCATCGGCATCATGGGTGAAGGTGTCGATCCCCATCTCTACAAGCCCAAGGCATCGGATGTACGTCTGATTCTCCAGGCTGATGTCGTCTTCTACAACGGGCTCAGGCTCGAGGGGCGGATGGAGGATGTCTTCGCCAATGCCAGGAAACGAGGTCTGCCGGTCCATGCCATCGCCGATGGTCTGGACACGTCGCTGCTTCTGGAGGACGAGTCGCATCCGGGTTCTCCCGATCCCCACGTGTGGATGGATGTCGAGGTCTGGTCACGGTCTCTGGAGGAGATCGTGCGTGTCCTGTGCCAGGTTGATCCCGATGGCTGCTCGATCTACCAGCGCAATGCCGCTGTTCATGAAAAGCAGTTGATCGCTCTGGATGAGGAAGTGGAGGCGATGATCGCGACCATCCCTCGCAAGCAGCGCGTTCTGGTCACGGCTCATGACGCCTTTCGATATTTCGGAAGAGCCTATGGCATCGAAGTCCATGGTATTCAGGGGATCAGCACCGATTCCGAAGCGGGCTTGTCGGATCTCAACGATCTGGTCAACTTTCTGGTGGAGAAGAGGATTCCAGCCGTCTTCATCGAATCAAGTGTTTCGCCACGAAATGTACAGGCGCTCATCGAGGGAGCGAAGTCGCAATCCCATGAAGTGGTCATCGGTGGGGAACTGTATTCCGATGCGATGGGTGCCTCCGGCACATCCGCTGGAACCTATCCCGGAATGATTCGGCACAACGCAAGAGTGATCACCGCTGCGCTTGGTGGAACACTCGATGTGCCATCGTCTTCACCGCCCGTGGAGAAGGAAGATCCGGAGTCATCATGACGAATCAGGGGCCACGAGCTCGGGCCTCCCGGGTTGGTCAAGGAAGCGAGCATGATCATCGGTCGCCTCTTTCCATCCACGACATGACCGTGGCCTACGACCGCAAGCCGGTTCTCTGGGATGTCGATCTCGATGTTCCAGCAGGACAGCTCGTGTGCATTGTCGGTCCCAATGGAGCCGGCAAGAGCACGCTCCTGAAGGCCTGTCTCGATCTGGTTCCCAAGGTCTCCGGTGACATTCGCTTCTGGGGCAAGGGGATATCGAGACAACGAGGAAAAGTCGCATACGTACCTCAGCGGGAGTCGGTCGATTGGGACTTTCCCGTCAATGCACTCGATGTCGTCGCCATGGGTACCTACGGAAAGCTTGGTTGGTTCAAGCCAGTTGGCACGAAGCAGCGAAAGGCGGCTCGTGAGGCCCTGGACAGAGTCGGGCTCCAGGATCTCATGGATCGTCAGATCAGCCAGTTGTCCGGAGGGCAGCAGCAGCGAGTCTTTCTAGCCCGTGCACTCGTTCAGAATCCGGATCTCTATCTGATGGATGAGCCGTTTGCCTCAGTCGATGCATCGACGGAACAGGCCATTCTCGACGTCATGCGACAGTTGCGTGAAGCCGGTCGAACCGTCGTGTGCGTCCATCATGATCTGCAGACCGTACGGGAGTCCTTCGACTGGGTCGTGATGTTGAACATGCGAGTCGTCGCGGCAGGGCCGGTGGAGGAGATCTTCACGATCGAGAATCTCAAGCGGACCTATGGTGGACGCCTGACGCTGCTTGATCAGGCGGCCATGGCGCTGGGGCGAGCCCATCAGGCCGGAGAGCGGGTTTGATCGATGGATGATTTTCTTCGAGTGCTTCTGCTGCAGGAGTACAACACCCGACTGGTCGTGATCGGGACCGTCCTGCTCGGAATGGCCGCTGGAACGGTTGGTTCGCTTCTGCTTCTCAGGAAGCGCGCACTCGTCGGCGATGTGATCAGTCATGCAACCTTGCCCGGTGTGGGACTGGCCTTCCTCTTCATGATGATGTTCGGTGGCAGCGGACGATGGTCGCCTGGGCTCTTGATCGGAGCCGCTGCAGCCGGGCTGCTCGCGGCCGGTCTTGTGATGTGCATACGCCGGACGACCATTCTCAAGGACGATGCGGCGATGGCCATCGTGATGAGCACGGCGTTCGGGCTGGGCATCGCTGTTCTGGGCGTCATTCAGGACATGCCGTCCGGGAATCAGGCTGGTCTGGAGTCGATCATCTTCGGCAAGACGGCATCGATGATTCGTTCGGAGGCCATCGGCATCGGTATCACCGCGATCGTGATACTGGTCTCCTGTCTGGTGCTCTACAAGGAGTTCAGGCTTCTGTGCTTCGATGAGCAGTATGCCGGTAGTCAGGGTTGGCCGGTCATGGTGCTGGATGTCGCTCTTCTTGTACTGGGTACCTTGGTGACGGTGATCGGTCTGCAGGCCGTCGGGCTCATCCTGATACTCGCGATGCTGATCATTCCAGCCGCAGCCGCCAGATACTGGACCGATCGTCTTCTCATGATGATGTTCATGAGTGCCGGCCTTGGCGCACTCAGTGCCTGGTTTGGTGTCACGATCAGCGCCTTGGTGCCCAGGATGCCCGCTGGCTCGATCATCGTGTTGTCATCGAGCGTCTTCTTTCTGATCAGTCTGCTGTTGGGCTCACGCCGTGGTTTGATCATCCAGATCTGGCATCAGATCTCACTCAGAAGAAGAGTGGGTAGACAGCACATCCTCAGGGCCATCTGGGAATGTTCCGAGGGACGATCCTCCGTTCATCGGGATCATCTGATCGGCATGCGTTCATGGTCCACCGGACGAGTTGCACGCCTTCTGCAAGCGGCTCGTCGGCGTGGAGAGATCAGCATGGATTCCGAGCAGGTCATCCTCACCGATAGTGGCGGAGCCCAGGCTCGAGACATCGTCCGGAATCATCGGTTGTGGGAACTGTTTCTGATCAAGCACGCGGACATCGCGCCCACTCATGTGGATCGGGATGCCGATGCCATCGAGCATGTGCTGGGTCTGGACATGGTCGAGGAACTCGAGGCGGCATTGAGCCAGGGCGATACGTTGCCGACCAGTCCCCATTCAATCGCGGGTGTCCAGTCATGACCTGGATGTGGGGTGTCGACGACTGGATCATCATTCTTGGCGTCATGGCGGCTCTGGCCTGTGCCATTCCAGGCACATTCCTCCTGCTGCGTGGCATGAGCATGATGGGGGACGCCATATCGCATGCGGTTCTACCGGGAATCGCCATCGGATTTCTCATCAGTGGTACCCGTGACAGCAGCTGGATGTTCATCGGTGCGGCGGTGGCGGGTGTCTGTGCCGCGGTATTGACCCAGGTCCTGCATCGCTTTGGTCGACTCGAGCGTGGTGCAGCCATGGGTGTGATCTTCACGACCTTCTTCGCCGTGGGTCTGGTCCTCCTTGTTCAGACGGCCGATCATGTCGATCTCGATCCCAATTGCGTTCTCTACGGGGCCATCGAACTGGCTCCGATCGATCTTGTCACCATTGCGGGACTGGACATGCCCAGATCATTCCCCGTACTTGTCGTGATCTGCATCCTGAATCTCGGTCTTCTACTGCTTCTCTACAAGGAACTGAAGATCTGCAGCTTTGATCCGGCCATGGCCAGAGCGTCCGGCGTCAATGTCACGCTGGTCAACCAGATTCACATGATCATGACGGCCGCGACGTGTGTCGCCTGCTTCGAGGTCGTGGGCAGCATCCTGGTGGTGGCCCTGCTGGTCGTTCCCGCGGCGGCTGCTCGACTGATGAGCGATCGACTTCCCATCGTGCTGATCCTGTCATTGGTCATCGGATCCATCGCTGCTTCACTTGGTCATCTGGCGGCCATCAATGTCCCCGGCTGGTTCGGTGATGTCCCCGAAACCTCCACGGCCGGAATGATGGCCGTGATGACCGGCGTGCTGTTCCTCCTTGCCTGGTTGCTGGCTCCAAGGCATGGATTGTTCACCCAGATTCTCCATCGTTGGCGTCTGAGGATCCGGATCGCCAGCGAGGATGCGCTTGGTCTCGTTTTCAGATCGATCGAGAACGACAGTGGCATGACCAGAATCGACATACGCCGCACGATCGTGTCCTTCACCGAGGTCGGAGTCGTGA
Organism: Phycisphaerales bacterium UBA3158; assembly: GCA_002364555.1. Classification (GTDB taxonomy): domain Bacteria; phylum Planctomycetota; class Phycisphaerae; order Phycisphaerales; family SM1A02; genus UBA1668. Next base: position 9,028 of record DEYM01000168.1, read on the forward strand.
TCGCCTGGATCGCCGTACGGCGTATTCGACGCGACGGACTGATCGATCTGAAGGACAATCGCTGTGTCCTGACCGAGGAGGGGTATCGCAGAGCGAGCGAGTTGATCCGCTCCCATCGGCTCTGGGAAGCCTGGCTTTGGCAGCATGCTGATCTGGCGGCGGATCATGTGCATGGACAGGCCATGAGGCTCGAGCACGTCACTGATCGAAGCATGAGAGAAAAGCTGGCGGCCCAGATCGATGCCACCGGGATCGATCCACATGGTCGGCCTATCCCGTCATCCAATCCTGTCGGCGATGGCGGTCCCGAGAGAAGCCGTCCATAGTGGCACCAATCCAACTCGATCGACCCGATCGGGCGTCGGAAGCTACACTCCATCAGATACATGGACTGGAAAGCAGCTCAAGCAGGATTTGATGAGGCCCTGGCGGGACATGACTCGCCACGTGATTCCTATGAATCCCTCTTCAGAACATTGCAGGGATTCGATGTCGAGGAGATCGCTCGCCGTGAGCAGCTCCAGCAGGTCTCCCTCATCAATCAGGGGATCACCTTCACCGTCTATGGACGGGAGGAGGGTGTGGAGCGTGTCTTCCCGTTCGATTTCGTCCCGCGAGTCATCTCCGGTTCGGAATGGCGTGAGGTCGAACGCGGACTGATGCAGCGTCTCGAGACGATCAATCTCTTCCTGGCCGACATCTATTCCGATCAGAAATGTCTTCGTGATGGCGTCATACCCCACGATCTGGTGTTCGAGCGAGGGGACTTCCGTCGCGAGATCATCGGAACACGTCCCAGGCACGGAATCTACACGCATGTCGTCGGGACGGATCTGCTCCGTGGAGACGATGGCCAGTTTCTCGTTCTGGAGGACAACTGCCGCTGTCCCAGTGGAGTCTCGTATGTGCTCGAGAACAGGAATCTGCTCTCTCGAGTTTTCCCCGAACTGTTCAGCCAATACGGTGTTCGACCGGTGGAGCAGTATCCACAGATGCTCCTGGATACGCTTCGGTTCACGGCGCCCCGCGGGCGTGAGAATCCCACCGTCGCCGTGCTGACGCCGGGCGTCTTCAATTCGGCGTATTTCGAACACTCCTTCCTGGCTCGTGAAATGGGTGTGCCGCTGGTGGAAGGTCGTGACCTCATCGTCGAGGATGATCAGGTCTACATGCGGACGACTCGAGGCAAGCAGCGTGTGGATGTCATCTATCGACGAATCGATGACGAGTACATCGATCCCGTCATCTTCGATCCCAGCAGCATGCTCGGCGTTCCCGGTCTCATACACGCCTGGCAGGCTGGCAATGTCACGATCGCCAATGCGCCAGGTGCCGGCGTCGCCGACGACAAGGCCATCTATCCCTGGGTTCCGGACCTGGTGAAGTACTACCTCGACGAGGACATACTTCTGCCACAGATCCAGACCTGGGTGGGGCGGCGTCCCGATGAAGCCGCCTATATCCGTGATCATCTCCCGGAACTGGTCGTCAAGCTCGCCGGTGGAGCCGGTGGCTATGGCATGCTCGTGGGGCCAACCGCCTCCAAGTCCGAGATCGCCGAGTTCAGCGAGGCCTTCGACAACGACCCGGGGGCCTACATCGCCCAGCCTCTGGTCGAATTCTCATCGCATCCGACCTACATCGATGGAAACTTCGTTCCTCGAAGAGTGGATCTTCGTCCCTTCGCGCTCTGCGGCGAACATACGAGGATCCTTCCCGGTGGTCTCACACGGGTGGCATTGGAGGAAGGTTCCTACGTCGTCAATTCCTCACAGGGTGGCGGCAGCAAGGACACGTGGATTCTCGCGGATTCCCCAGAGGAGGGTGGCTCATGAGAGGCATGCTTTCTCGAGCCGGAGAGAACATCTACTGGATGGGGCGCTATGTCGAGCGTTCCGCCGAGATCTGTCGGATGCTTCAGGTTGGTGAGCAGCTCACCGTCGAACTCAGAGGTCTGTCTCCCGAGATGGCCTGTAGTTTCTGGCGACAGTTGCAGGCCATCTATCCCGGTTCGGTCGCGCCCGACATCGCTGGCAACGATGTCGATGAAGTGAGTCTGTCCTATGTCTGGTGCTATCTCGTTGGTCCGGGCAACGATCTTTCGGTGGCGTCGTCGATTCGTCGCGCCAGAGAGAATGCCAGAGCTGTCCGGGAATATCTGACCCGCGAAGTCTTCGAGATGATCAATGAATGCTGGTTGCAGCTCGATGTGGATGTGCGATCCGCCGGTTCAAGGCAGGTGGCACCTGACCAGGTGGTCAGACGAGTGACTCGGGAGGTCTACGGGATCAGCGGTGCGATCGACCGGACGTTCATCCGCGACGAGGCATGGCTGTTCCTGACCATGGGGATGATGTTCGAGCGGATGTATCGCGGACTTCTGGTCATCAAGCATCGTCTTCCGATCCTGCTCGAGCACCCCGCCGACATCGATATCCCAATCCATCATGCAAGAGTTCGTGGTGTTCTTCGAACCCTGGCCTCTCTGGAGAACTACCGCCGCGTATACGGGGCTGATCTCGATCCGAATCAGGTGGCCCGATTCCTGCTCTTCGATGAACACACGCCGCATTCCGTGCGAGCCTGTCTTGGCCGCATGGAGCAGGCGATCAACATTCTCGAGGCTGGTCCCGGAATGTCGGAAGCAGGGCGACTGATCGGTCGATTGTCCTCAAGACTTCGGTATGAGGAGAACGATCTCATGGCGCTTGACGACCTCGAGGCTGTCTGCTCCGAACTCGTGACTTCCGTGACCGAGGTCAACGATGTCCTCTCCCATCAGTACTTCACCACCTGAGGTTCTTCCGTGCTGCTCCAGATCGAACACAGTCTTCACTTCAGCTACAGCGATTACATCCGTGAATCGCACATGGACATCCGTGTGGAACCCCGGACACAGTCGGGGCAGGTTCTCCTCGATTTCTCTCTGGTCGTCGGCCCCTCCACAAGAGTGACCCGTCACGAGGATTGGCTGGGCAATACGGTCCACTGGTTCTCGATCACCGATTATCACGACCGCATCGAGGTTCTGGTCCGTTCACTCGTCGAGACCAATCCGGCAATGATTCTTCCCGGTCTCGTCAACGACCCCATTTCGCAGGATCCCCCGGGAATGGAACAGTGGGACTTCATGCAGTTCGTCGGCCCGGTCATCGAGAGCGAGGCGATGCGATCGCTGCATGCGGATCTGAGGATCGCCGATCTCGGAAGCATCGGAGAGGTCGTTCAATGCATCGGTGAGGGTCTTCGCTCCAAGTTCGAATATCGTCCCAACGTGACCGATGCCCATTCGACGACGGATGCACTGCTTCTTGGTGGTGGTGGTGTCTGTCAGGACTTCGCCCATGCCGCGTTGGGTCTGCTCAGGCTCAGTGGCATACCCGCTCGGTATGTCAGTGGTTATCTGCATGTCGAGCGTGACGACGAGACGCCTTCGCAGAGTCATGCCTGGATCGAGTACTGGTCACCCTCGAATGGTTGGCAGCCATACGATCCGACCCATGGACTGGTTCCCAACGAGGCGTATGTGACGGTCGGCTATGGTCGAAGCTATGACGATGTTCCTCCCAACAGGGGTATCTGCCAGGGAGGGGCTCGGGAAACACTCAAGGCCGAGGTGATCACCAGTCCGGGCAAGCGTCCGGATCGCCGTCGAATACCCGATGAACTGTTCATGGATCTTCCGGTCTACACGGAAGCACCCGATCGTCGCTCTCGCACGGATCTGCCAGGCAGCGATGCGGCGTCACAGCAGCAGCAACAGCAGCAGCAGTGAGCGACACCATGGTAGACAGGCCATCAGAGAGGCCATTGCCTCGAGAGATGGCCCAGGTTCTCAAGGAGATATGGGGCTTCGAGTCGCTTCGGCCACTTCAGCAGGAAGCCATCGAGGCGAATCTGTCAGCGCGTGATTCGCTTCTCGTCATGCCGACCGGCGGGGGCAAGAGTCTGACGTATCAGCTTCCTTCGCTGTTGATCGATGGCTTGACGGTGGTGGCGAGTCCCTTGATCTCTCTGATGAAGGATCAGGTCGACGGGCTCACGGCCAATGGCGTATCGGCCGCGTCGATCCACAGTGGTCAGGATGAGGCGACACGGAACCACAATCGTCATCAGGTCCAGTCGGGCCAGACGAAGTTGCTCTATGTTTCACCGGAGCTGCTCGTCGGCGGATCGCTGAATGGGCTGCTGCGAAGCGTGGGTGTTCGTGCGTTCGCGATAGACGAGGCGCATTGCATCAGTCATTGGGGGCATGATTTCCGGCCCGAGTATCGACGCCTCGCGGATCTGCGGCACATCTTCAAGGACTCCTCCTTCCATGCCTGCACGGCCACCGCCACGCCCGAGGTTCGTCAGGACATCTGTGAGGCGCTGGGACTGTCCGATCCGGCTCTGTTGATCGGCAACTTCGACCGGCCGAATCTCACCTTGCGTATTCGAAGACGCGAGGGTGGTCGTGCCCAGATCGTCGATCAGGTTCGTCACTATCGCGGTGAAGGCGTCATCGTCTACGCGTTGAGTCGAAAGGACACGGAGCAGATCGCGGCCCGATTGTGCAAGGACGGCATAGTCGCCACGCATTATCACGCCGGATTGTCGTCAGTCCAGCGTGAGCGTGTGCAGACGAAGTTCGCCCGCGAGGAGATCAATGTGGTCGTCGCCACGGTGGCCTTCGGGATGGGGATCGATCGCAGCAACATACGGGCGGTCATCCATGCCTCGATGCCACGATCCATCGAGCATTACCAGCAGGAGACCGGTCGAGCCGGTCGCGATGGTGAACCGGCCGAATGCGTTCTCTTCTATTCCTACGCGGACCTCGATCGCTGGCGTCGGCTGGCCGCTCATTCATTCTCCGAAGCCGTCGAGGAGGGCGGGGATGTGGACGCCCTGCAGGAGGACTTTCGTGCCAAGGATGAACTGCTCGAGGACATGAATCGTCTGGCTTCCGGAATGAGATGCCGGCACAAGTCGATCGTGGAGTATTTCGGAGGTCGGTGGGAACGCGATTCATGCGAGGCCTGCGATGTGTGTCTTGAAGAGATCGATCTGCTTCCCGAGAGCGATCAGCTGGCCAAGATGATTCTCTCCTGTGTCGCCCGCGTCAAGCAGAGCTTCGGTGTCGGTCATCTCTCGGAGGTGCTTTCCGGTAGCGAAGCGCAGGCCGTTCTGAAATGGCGTCATCACGAGTTGTCGACCTGGGGTCTGCTGAAGCACTTCCACAAGAAGGAAGTGGTCCATCTCATCCACCAGATGATCGACCATGGCTATCTTGATCGAAGCCGGGATGAGCGTCCGATCGTGCTCCTGAACGATGAATCCATGAGGATCCTGCGTGGCGAGGTTGAGATACAGCTCGTCCGGCCGCCCAAGCCCAGAGAGACCAGCCGTTCCGTGTCTCAGGCGGAACTGGAGGAGGGTGTCGACGCCGATCTTCTGTATCGCCTCAAGAAGAAGCGCAAGGAGGTGGCCAGGGAGCAGGAGGTGCCGGCCTATGTCGTCTTCTCGGACCGTACACTCAAGGCGATGGCGAAACATCTCCCCTCAAGCCTTCGAACCATGCGAATGATCCATGGTATCGGTGATGCGAAGATCCAGACCCATGCGCCGGCCTTTCTCAAGGTCATCGACGACTACTGTGGTGACGGCGACCGCGACATCAAGCTCGATTGATGCTC
>DEYM01000073.1 GCA_002364555.1 Phycisphaerales bacterium UBA3158
ATCTCCAAACGGCTCATCAGTCATGGTGTTCGCGACTATCTTCATGTACGTGGCACTCCTCAGGAAGCCATCGAAGCGGTCGTGAACAGTCCGGAGCATTTCGTGGATCCGAGCCGGATGGTGCCCTCGGGTGATTGGGAAACAACGTCCTGATCGATTCAGGTGGGACTGGATCTCCCACAGTCGGAGCGTCGTCTCCATTCGCCGGTACTATGAAAACATGGTCTGGCCGGTCCTCATCCTGTTGCCTGCAGCCTTCATCGTGAGCGTGATCCTGACCGGATGGCTCGTCCGAGTGGGTCATGGCCTCGGTGCCATGGACTCGCCGGGTGCCCCCGGACACCTCAAATCAGTGCGTCGAATCCCCAACATCGGTGGCATGGCCATCGCCTGGCCGCTGATCATCTCGCTCGTCGTCGGTGTGCTGCTCGTGAACACATGCTGGGGATTTCTGATCTCCATCGTGCCCGCGCTGGAGACCTATGAATCACGTCTCGATCAGACGACGCCGACCATTCTCGCCTTCGCGTTGGGACTGCTGGTCCTGCACGTGACCGGCTTGCTGGATGATCGCCGAAGCGTCGGTGCATGGCCCAAGCTGCTGATTCAAGTGGGCATCGCCGCCGCCCTGGCGATCTGGTTCGATGTCAGGCTGCTGCGCATGATCGACGAATCGATCGGCATCGGTCCGGTACCCAGCATCATCATCACGATCGTTTGGATTGTCGTCATCACCAACGCCATCAACTTCATGGACAACATGGATGGCCTCGCTGGAGGGGTATCGGCCATCGCCGGTTCCTTCCTCATGGCGGCGGCGATCCTCAACGAACAATGGTTCATCGCGGCGACGCTGGCGGTGCTGGTGGGTTCGATTCTTGGTTTTCTCGTGTACAACATCAATCCCGCGAAGATCTTCATGGGCGATGGTGGTTCCCTGGTGATCGGCTTCGCGCTGGCCGTTCTCGTTGCCAGAACGACGTTCTACAACCCCGCCGAGCAGGGGACCGGTCTGGGTACGGGCTGGTACGGCATCTTCATGCCGCTGGCGATACTGGCCGTGCCGCTCTACGACATGGTGACGGTGAGCGTGTTGAGGATCTCCCAGGGGCGAAGCCCATTGATCGGGGACCAGCAGCATTACTCGCATCGACTCGTGATGCGCGGGCTCTCCAGACGGGGAGCCGTGTTCGTCATCTGGGGGATCGCTGGAATCACAGGAATTTCAGGTGTTTTCCTGGCACATCTGGCGCCCTGGCAGGCCATTCTGGTTGGCGTCCAGGTAGTGCTGATGCTGTTCATGCTCGGAATTCTGGAACATGCCAGTCGACATTCATCGGGTGAAGAGTCGAATGGATGATCCGGCAACTCACATCGACCGGGTGAACAGCCTCTTGAATGGGTGGATCCTCACCGGCGTTGGTCTGATCGTCGGCAGCGCCGTCATCGGACTGACGGGAACCCCGATTGATCTTTCATGGTTCGATGTCGATCCTGCTTCGGTGGATCATCCTGCGCTGGGGCTGCTTCCTTCCCAACGTTTCTTTCTCGATGTGCTGATGCTCTTCGGAGCCGGACTCGTTTTCCTGATGAGCATGCTCCTCAGGCGATCCATCTCGTGGTGGATCCTGTTGCTGGCGATCCTGCCTGTTCCGATCGTCCTCTGGCATGGATGGAACGATCCCGCGGACCTCGAACAGGGAAGTGTCTGGATCGCCTCCATCATCGGCGCCGTCGCCCTGTCCCATGCTGCTCGCCATCAGTCGGCCAGATCCCTGGGACTGGCCCTGCTCATGGCCGGCCTGGCACCGTTGGTCTTGTGTTCGATCGGGCAGATGTTCTGGGAGATACCGGCCACCATCGCGTACTTCGAATCGAATCGCGAGGAGGTTCTGGCCATGCAGGGTCTCGAACCGGGTTCCTCGGCGGCGCTCGTTCTGGAACGTCGTCTTCGCAACGCGGTTCCGACCGCATGGTTCGACAGCACGAATCTCCTCGCAAGCCTCATGGCGGCCGGTTCCTGTTTCTGGTTGTCGCTCACCCTCAGCGGCATGCGCAGCAAGCTTTCATCGGGTGTCGCCGGTCTATGTGGTTTCCTGGCGATTGCGATGGCGGCCATCGTGTTCGCCACCGGTTCGATCGGTGGTCTGGTCGTGCTCTTCATCGGCGTGTTGTTCCTCTTCGTGTACAGAATGCTTCCCGAGTCAAGATCGACTTGTGGCTGGTGGGCGATCGCTCTGGTTCTCCTGGCATTGATTGCCGCGCCGTTGGGTTCATTGCTGGGCGAGTTCCCCGGAGTCGACAGTCTTCTGATCCGGGGTGGATATGTTGCCGGTGCTGCGGAGATAACGGCCTCCTCGCCATTGGCCGGAGTCGGGCCTGCTGGATTCCAGAGTGCCTGGATGTCCGTTCGCGGCGATGGTTCCCCGGAGGAGATCGTCTCACCCCATTCCATGCCATGGGACTGGTTGGCGACCATCGGTCTGCTTTCATTGTGCTGGATATCGCTGGTGCTGATCGCGTTGTGGTGGTGCCTTGGCCGCGGTGATCGGATGGTTCAATCCCCGCGGGGTATTCACATCTCATGGGGTTTGTTCGCATCGTTCCTGATCACGATGGCAAGCTTCCTTCTCCTTCAGTTCAACGAGATCGCCGTATTGGGCTCGGGCCTGATCCTGCTCAGGCTCCTTGGTTGGCTGAGCTTCATCGCCATGACTGCCTGGTTGCTGTGGTTGTGGAGGCGTGTTCCAACTGGAATGACGATGGGTGCGGCCGTCGCGGCACTGGTTGTCGTGATTCATTCGCAGGTCGAGATGACCATTCAGCAATCGAACACCGTGCCATGGATTCTCTGCATGGTCGGATTGGCGGCCTCCTTGCCGGCGTGGAAGCACGAATCGGTCGATCGATGGATCACGGGCATGATCAGTGGTCTGCTGGCGATCTCGGTGGCGACGATCATCATCGTCATCGGTCTGATGCCGGCGTTGTTCTCCGAGCGGGTCGTGGAGTCGGCCGGGCGGCTCGTGCAGGAGACATCGATGAGCGGAAAGGGTTCGTCACTGCTCTCCGGCAGAACGGTCGCCGGCCGCATGCTTCTGGAGTCCGGGCTTGATCGTGGAGATCACCGTCTGCAGCTCCTGGCGGCTCAACAGATGTTCGCCGGGATTTCGATCTCGAATTCGCTGCCATCACCGCCAAGTCGTCAAAGTATCGACACTGTCAGGGCCTTCGTCATCGAGGTCTCGAGGAAGGTGTTCGAAGAAGAGGATTCGATCGAAGCGGGTCACCTGGCTCTGGCAGCCCTGCTGTTGCGAGATGATCCGAATGCGATTGCCGATGCGCTGCTGCTGGCGACGGACATTGCGGAACGAGATCCCGCCGGCATCTGGTCACAGCGACATCTGGCGGATGTCCTGTGGGAGTCTGGTGAAGTTGATTTGGCAGGAATCGCCTATGAACGGGTGCTGCAGATCGATGATGCCCGCGAGATCGATCCACTTCGACAGTTGTCGGAAGAGGATCGCGAACTCATCGAATCACGCATCGATTAGCAAGAGGCCACTCGGTACGGATGAGCTGTATTCCATGATGAATGGAGCATGTGCCGAACTGTTCGGGAGTGCTACTTCCGTACTTCCCGCTGTGCATCATCCAGGGCCGCGATCACCTGATCGGACGTGTAGGCGGTTGATTGCCATGGCTCCTTGAGTGGATCATTTGGACTCCAGATCGCCAGCAACGGGATGCCGGTCTGTCCGATCTCGTACATCAGTTCCCAGCCGTAGGCTGTTCGTGACGTGTTGTCTGCGGTGAACATCACGATGCCGTCATCCTCTGCAAGTCGTTTCTTGACCGGATCCTGGTCAAGAACGGCTGCTTTCAGGGCTTTACAATTGATGCACCATTCAGCGGTGAAATCGACAACAACGATTTTGCCTTGCTCCCTGGCGGCTTCGAACGTGATTGGATCGTAGGGATTCCAGATGGTCGTCAGAAAGGAACCAGCCGATTGGATTCTCGCCTGCTCCAGCGCCAGCCAGGTCTGATGAGCCTTGTTCGTTGCTCCTATGGAATACCAGATGGGGACGAATGCCATGATGATCGCGGTACAGGTCCAGACCAGTCTCTGGACTGGATGCTTCGTGATCTGGAAGGTTCTCAAGCACAGCCACCCACCGGCCATCGTCAAGGCGAAAGCGATCGTCCACCAGTGGAGAAGCCGTGCCATCCACGGCTTCTCGGCGACAAGTCCAATCAATCCGGAGCCAATGAAGTACGCCGCTGCCGCGAGCAGCATCAGACCCATGATCTGTTTCACGAGATCACTTGCGGGACCGGTTCGCGGAATACGTTCGACAAGCTTTGGAAAGGCGGCGAGTATCAAGTAGGGGGCGCCCATACCGATTCCGATGGATCCAAAGATCATCAAGGTCATGAATGGAGGCAGTGTCGCAGCGCCGGCGAAGAGAGCGCCCGCAATGAATCCAAAGCATGGAAGACCCAGCACGGCTGTCATGACACCGAAGAGGAATGATCCCCAGGCATTGTCTGCCTTGGGGTTCACCATGTAAGCGGATTGGGGCAGTGAAAGGGTGAAGAGTCCCATGATGCCCACGCCCATGATTCCAATGACGGCACCGATGCCGAACGTCACCCACCAGATCCCAAAGATCCTGGAGGGATCGGTGACAGAGGCGAAGAGCACGACTGGTAGACCAATGGCGAGCCAGAATGCAAAGACTCCAAGAGCCATCCAGAGTCCCAGCGACATCGCGCGGCCCGGGGTGGCGGCATGCTGCGACAGGGTCATTATCTTGAGCGGGATCACGGGTAGCACACAGGGGGTGAGGTTCAGGATGAATCCTCCGATGATGCCAAGCAGCAAGAGCATCAATCCACCGAGCAGCCCACTGGTTTTGGGAATTCGAAGACCAAAGAAGGAGGCGGTCTCGTCTTCCTGCATCGCAGTGGAGTTGGATTGGGAAGATTGTGATGAATCAGTCGACTCGGAGGATGGCTCGCTTCGATCCAGGTCCATCACGATCGAATCGTCGTAGCCACCGAAGATGTCTGGATCAGGTGTTGGTGGCGGATTCTTCTCGAGGTATTCGGCTGAGACGATTTCTATCTCGACGGGTATCCCATATTCGTCCCAGCGACTGCCCTCGTCCGGTAGCGGGGTGGGGGCCAGGCACTGCGTGTCGTCACAGACCTGGAAGACAGGCTTGACCATCAAGGTCGTCTGGCCCAGTGGAGCATCCGGTGAGATGGTCAGGGGCACGAAGGCGATGGCATCTCCATCGAAGACCGAATAGGCGATCGGGTCACCGGTGAACCGAACCTGTATCTCATGAGTCTCAGGCCACTGGATGTACCGAGGATGTGGCTGAACCGGTCCATCTAAAGGCTGGAAGAGGAGTTGGGTCTTGATGTAATCCGATGGATCGCCCAGTTGAGGTGGAACCACGGGATCATTGGTGTGGATATGCCAATTGGGTTGATGCTTGAAGATGACCGCTAGAACGAGTTGCCCACCTGGAACCACTGTTCGAGCATCCGGTATGGCCTCCACGTCCACGCGATCGCGGGAATCGAAGAATTGGACTTCCTGCACCGCAGAAGGGGGTGTGAAGCCCGAAAAACCAAATCCGGGCCCATCTGTATCGGCGGGGCCAGCAAGTGCCAGAAGGGTCAGGAGGAGGGTAGAAAGCATGAATTGATGGTCCTCGTCTGATGAAATCAGAGGTGGGATAGCGTTATCACACAAGCACGACTCAAGAGAGTTTCCCGTGCCTTCCGATAAGTCTAAGCATACCGCCATCTCACTGGCGAACGTCTGGCCTCGATCTCATCCGATCCATATTGGAGTTCGTTCTTCCATGACCCTGTCTTCCAGCATTCAGCATGAATTCGATACACAGGCGATATCCACACTCCAGACGACCAGGGGTGATCTGGACGCGGGTGACGAGGGCAGGATTCTCTATTCGATCGGTCGCCGCTCGGCTGTTCAGCCCCCGATCAGGCCATATGACTTCAAACGTCCCGAGCGAATCAGCCAGGACCAGCTTCGATCACTGAAATCACTTCATGAGAGCTTTGCCAGAAATTATGGCGGTCAGCTCACTGGTATGAGTCGGATGATCGTCGATATGGAAATTGAAGCTGCTGAGCAGATCTCCTACGCCGAATACATCAGCAGTATTGGCAACCCGACCTGCTTTGCCACCGTTCTGGCGCCTGAACTGGGTGGGCGGCTTCTGCTGGAAATGTCCAAAGAGGTGTATTACCCGCTCATCGAGCGGCTTCTGGGAGGTGACGTCAATGGACCGATCATTCCAAGAAGAGCCTTGACGACCATCGAGACCCGACTGGCCAAATCGGTTCTTCATCGAGCCATGCAGCCACTCCATGATGCCTGGTCAGGTATTCGCTCGGTGAATTTCACCATCGATTCAGTCGAATCCAACCCTCAGATCGCCCAGATCGTTTCTCCAAACGAGGTTGTTCTGGCCATTCGCTTCAAGGCGGGCCTTTCCGGAGGCAGTGGTTCAATGAGCCTCTGTCTGCCCTATGCATTGATAGAAAATCTGATTGAGGACCTCGGAACACGGTCCTGGTCCGGATCAAGCGATGGTGGGGGTTCTTCGGAGCATGCCTCATCCGTTCAGAGCCATCTCTCCGATGCCGCGGTCGAGATATCAGCGATTCTGGCCTCTACGACCATCACATTGTCGGAACTTCGTTCAATGCAGCCCGGGGATGTGCTTCTCACAGGAGTTCCAACTACCTCACCAGCGACGGTTTGTGTGCAGGGGCGACCCAAGTTCGAGGGGCATCAGGGCCAGCATATGGGTCGAAGAGCTATCCAGGTTCTGGGTCAATCCAGCAGCAAATAGCGTTTTTCAGGCTCTCAGGGAGTATGAATACTCAAGTCGATGGGTGGTGGCCATTTGACTTGGTTGCGGGTGTCAGTGGGGCCAGATACAGTACGGAATACGGTTTCTCGCGATCGCCGCGGGAGATTCTTCTTTATGAACATGTTCCTGGAGTCAACTGTGAACTACTCCGAGACATTTTGTGAAAGCCGTCATGAAGGTTGAAAGACCTGAGTGTGGTTACGTGGGTGCAACGGATGATGTCATCCGTTGGCTCGACATTGCAGATGGTCCGCGCGTGTCTTTTCGTACAGGTGTCGCAGTGGTCTGAGTGAGCGTCCATCACGACGTTCGCTCGGATGACAAGACGTCACCGGGCAACCGCGGGCCACGGGCTGAAACCGGAAACGGTGACAAGTCCGTGGCCTGTCTAGTCCAGGGAGATCGCGAGGACGTAAACAAAGTGGCCTGGCCACCGGAAAATGGGCCCCGTGAATGCGGGGGGATGAGCAACGACCATGAATGCTGAGACGATTCGAATCATTGACGCCATCGCTCGTGATCGAAACATTGAACGAGACCTCTTGATCAACGACCTTGAACAGGCGATGGTCAGCGCGGCCCGAAAGCACTTCAACTCGCTTGATGCCGAGGAGTTCCGTTGTCAGATCGATCCCCTCAGTGGGGACATGCATCTCTGGCGTGCGGATGAAGAAGGCCAGTTCAGCGAGATACCGATTGCCAGTCTCGGTCGAATTCCCGCCCAGACAGCCAAGCAGGTGATGATCCAGAGATTCCGCGAGGATGAGAGAGCAAGCATTCTCGACGAATTCTCCAAGCGTGTCGGCGAGGTGCTCACCGGTACGGCTCACCGCTACGAGGGTGGGTCGCTTGTCGTTCAGATCGAACGCACCGAGGGTTTCATGCCCCGCTCCGAACAGATCCAGGGTGAGCAGTTCCATCCTGGCGATCGGGTCCGTTGCCTCATCAAGGAAGTCCGCGAAGACGGAAGTCGCGTGAAGATCGTGCTTTCCAGAAGTCATCAGGACTTCATTCGAAGGCTGTTCGAGGCCGAGGTCCCAGAGGTTTCCGAGCACATCATCGAGATCAAGGCCATGGCTCGCGAAGCCGGCTTCCGAACCAAGATCGCCGTGTCCTCCATCGACTCGAAGGTCGACGCCGTCGGTGCCTGTGTCGGTGTTCGAGGTAGTCGCATCCGCAACATCGTCGATGAGCTCGGTGGTGAGAAGATCGACATCGTTCGCTGGAACGAATCGAGTCAGATCCTCATCGCCAATGCGCTGAAGCCTGCGGAAGTTGAAGAGGTCAGCCTCTGCTTCGAGCTTGGTCGCGCAACCATCATCGTGCGTGAGGACCAGTTGTCGCTGGCGATCGGCCGACGTGGTCAGAATGTTCGATTGGCCGCCAGATTGACTGGTTGGGACATCGACATCCTGACGCCGGTCGAGTTCGCCAAGAGTCTCGAGATACTTGAATCGACTCTTCGTCCGATCGAGGGACTTGAAGACTCCATGCTTGATCGCATGGGTGCGTTGGGCATCATCAGCGTCTTCGATGTCGAAGAGGTTGGACTCGAGGTTCTTCAGGGTGATGTCGAGTTGTCCGAGGAACTGGCCAATCGTGTCTCCGAGGTCTGCGCCGAGCGTGCTCGCGAAGTGGCGGAGCAGCAGCAGCAGGAGAAGGAGCAGGAGGAGCTTCGACGTTCAGAGGAACTCGATGCGGCCGATGCCGTTCTCTCAGGAGGCGAGGCTCCGGACACATCCGCGGAAGCGGCAGCCGATGCCATCCTCGGTGGTGGTCCGGTGGATGGTGGCTCCGAATCATCCGAGTCCCCGACATTGACGGTTTCGGATGTCGAGGATCAGGTAGAAGGAGAATCCGGCATGGTGCTTGATGCCGAGATTTCCGATGAGCTCTTGAATGAAGCAGTAGACAAATCGGCCTCCCCGGAGGGCGGTCAGAATCAGGAAGGCGCTTCAGCGAATTCCTGAGATTCAAACCCCAGGAATGAAGTCGTCCAACGAATCGGTACCTGATCGCTTTTCAGTGTGAAGGTCAATCCCGGAGAAGAACGTGGCCAAGAAGACCGGCACAATTAGAGTTCACCAGATCGCCAAGGAACTTGGTGTGACATCCAAGGATGTCGTCGCCAAATGTTCCAGCGAGGGGATCTCACAGGTCACCAACCACATGTCGACTCTGTCAGCCGGGTTGGCTGCAACGATTCGGGAATGGTTCAGCACCAAGGAGGATGACAGCAGCTCCGCCGTGCAGACGGCTGCTCCTGTTGATATCGACAAGGCTCGGGCACGTGCGAAACGCCGCTCTCCAAAGCCACGCGTGGACACACCGGAGCAACCGAAGATCGAAGAGGCGCCCCAGCCGACGTCGCCGGCGGCCATTCCTCCGCCTCCACTTGTGCAATCACCTGCAGCGATACCACCTCCACCGCTCTCACCCCCTCAGCCGACCTTCGCGCCCGAGCCCGAGATCGCGGCAGAGGAACCAGAGACGGTCGAGCCCGTGGTTGAGGCGCCGGCTGCGGAGGATGATGGTGGCCAGGAGGCTTCGCCATCCGAAGACGGTGGTAGCAGGGTGGTCCAGAACCAGCCTGTGCGCCCCAAGGTCATCACGCCGGCTGGTCGTAAACTCGAGCGACCGGTCAAGACGACATTGGCCGGGCCGAAGGTCATTCGTGTGGAGCAGCCTGAACCGGTTCGGCAGCCCAGATCATCACGTCCCGCGGCATCGAGAGGCCCTTCTTCGCCTGAAATGGGCAATGCAGGCGCACCTGGTGCCGGTCCTGCTGGAGCAGACGACCGAAAGCCTTCCAGAAGAAACAAGCGAAGAAGCACCGCCCGCCCGGAAGGACGATCTGGCCGGGGTACGCTGACTCCTGAACAGGGTCGACAGGGCAGTTGGAGACAGCAGGACCTTCTCGAGCGTGAGCGGCGTCTGTCCAGAGCAGGCGGATTCTTCAAGGCCGCTCGGCGGGATGTCCAGAGGCGAACGGATGGATCGGGTGGCCATCGGGCCAAGTCCGCAGCCGAAACCGGCGCTGGCGTGAAAGTGACCGAGCCGATCACGATCAAGGAAATCAGTGGCGCTTCCGGTATCAAGGGCGTGGCCATCATCAAGAAGCTGTTCCTGGCTGGTCATACGGTGACGATCAACAGTGTTCTCGAGACCGAGCTGGCCATCGAGACCATGATGGAGTTCGGGATCGAACTGGAAGTCGTAGAGCAGAAGACGGTCGAAGAACAGATCGCCCAGCAGTTTGCCGATCGCGACATGGTCGATGAGCAGACCAGATCGCCGGTTGTCACGATTCTCGGTCATGTCGATCATGGCAAGACATCGCTGCTTGACCGTATCCGAAACGCCAATGTGGCCGATGGCGAGGCCGGTGGCATCACTCAGGCGACCAGCGCCTTCCAGGTGCCGGTGAACGTCAGTGAAGGCAGCCGAGTCGTCACTTTCATCGATACCCCGGGTCACGAGGCCTTTACCGCCATGCGAGCCCGTGGTGCCCAGTCGACCGACATCGTCGTACTGGTCATCGCTGCCGATGATGGTGTGATGCCTCAGACGGTCGAATCGATCAACCATGCCAAGGCTGCTGGTGTTCCGATCGTGGTTGCCTTGAACAAGGTGGACAAGGCGGAGGCGACGGATTCGAATATCCAGCGCATCCTCGGTCAGTTGGCCGAGCATGAACTGAGTCCAGTCGAATGGGGCGGTGAGACCGAGGTTGTCCGTACCAGCGCCATTGCAGGTGAAGGCATTGACGATCTGCTCGAAGTCCTGGATCTCCAGGCTCAGCTGCTTGAATTGACGGCGGACTTCGGCGGTAACGCCGAAGGGGTCGTTCTGGAATCCCAGCTGGTCGATGGCCGTGGTGCGGTCGCGAACATTCTGGTTCAGCAGGGCAAGCTCGAGAAGGGTTCATTCATCGTTCTTGGACGCGCCTACGGGCGGGTCCGAGACATGGTCAACGACCATGGGAATCGAATCGACGAATCGCTGCCCTCCATGCCGATTGCGATCTCCGGAATGAACGAGGTGCCTGATGCAGGCGACAAGTTCTATGTGGTCAAGTCGATCCGGGAGGCCGAGGCAGCCTCCAAGGAACGCATCGAAGCCGATCGAAACAAGTCGCTGGCTCGTGAGAAGGTGACATTGGACAACATCTTCGAGAAGCTCCAGGGTGCTGACCAGAAGGAGCTCCCCATCATCATCAAGGGTGATGTGCAGGGTTCCGTCGAGACGCTTGAAGCCACCTTGGCGAAGTTGTCTACCGATGACATCGCGGTCACGATCAAGCATGCAGCCGTGGGCGGTATCAACCAGTCCGATGTCGCGTTGGCGGAAGCCTCCGGTGCCATCATCGTCGGGTTCAATGTGACCAGTTCATCGGGTGCTCGCCGTGCTGCCGAGAAGGCCCATGTCGACATACGACTCTACGACGTCATCTACGACATCAATGACGACCTGAAGAAGGCCATGGTCGGCATGCTCGATCCCGAGCATCGCATCGAGATCATCGGTCATGCCGAGGTTCGTGATGTATTCAAGATCACCAAGGTTGGAATGGTGGCTGGCTGCTACGTCACCGACGGGGCCATTGAACGCAATGCGTTGATTCGCGTCACCAGAGACGAGATCGTCGTCGAGTCGGATCGAAAGCTGTCCCAGTTGAAGCGTTTCAAGGATGATGCCAAGGAAGTCCGAAGTGGTCAGGAATGTGGCATGCTCATTGATGGATATGACGACATCAAGGTTGGCGATGTTCTCGAGTGCTATACAACTCAGGAGGTTGCGCCGACTCTGTGACGGTCGCAGTCGACGTGAGAGGATATGAGCCATCATCGTGCTCAGGTTGAATCAGTGCTCAGGCGGAGTGTTCAGGAAGTACTCTCGCGAGGGCTGTCGGATCCCCGTATCAAGGGTGTGATCACCATCACCCGGGTTGAGGTAAGCCCGGATGGACGGCAGGGCACTGTCTGGTGCTCGGTCATGCCCAGGGAACATGCGAGTCTGTCGATCAAGGGGCTCGGGCATGCATCCGGCCGGATTCACAGCGAATTGAAGAAGAAGCTCGAGATGAGGAGGGTTCCTCGTCTCATTTACAGACTGGACAAGTCACTCAAGCGGGAGGCCGAAGTGCTTTCGGCCATCAACGAGGCGCGAAGACGTGACGAGGAAATGAAGCACAATCGAACAGATGACGAGTCCGGTTCAATCCGGTCCGAATCAACCGAGGACGACATATCGTGAAGAATTCCACAAAACATGCCACGAAGTTCAAGGCGCTGACCAAGAAGCTCAAGGGAGCTGAGCCTCTTCTTCCGGATCCACGTGACCCGGTCACCTTGCTTGCATTCGCCTACTGCTCATGGGAATCGACGGCGGAAGGTGCGTTGGAGGCATGCCGAAATCTTCGGAGCGGGCTTGTTGACTGGAACGACCTTCGTGTCTGCAAGGTCGATGAGATCGTAGACATGGCCGGTTTCAGCGACATACGCAAGGAGGAACGTGCCAGGCGTCTTCGTTCCGCCTTTCATGCGGTCTTCCTCCGGGAACATGAAACCTCGATGGATGCGCTGCATGACATGAAGAAGCGGGAGACTCGTGAATACATCGAGACGCTTGATGGAATGGTGCCCTACGTTGCGTCGTTCGTCCTGATGCATGCATTCGATGTCAGTGGTATTCCCGTGGATGGACAGTTGAGGATGCTTCTGATCGAGAAGGGGGCCGTTGATCCGGATGCCGACATCGCCGAGATCAGTGGATGGGTCTCCAGGCAGGTGAGCGCAGAGGACAGTGTTCGAGTGTCTGCTCAGCTTCAGGCCTGGACTGATGCCGAATCCTCGAGGTTGGCGAAGGAATCGTTGGCGGCCGAACGTCATGAGGCCCAGCAGCGAAAGCGCCAGGTCACGAAGATGGAGACGGCTCGCAAGAAGGCAATTGAACAGGCAGCAGCGGAAGCGGCGAAGAAGGCCGAGAAGTTGGCTGCCAAGCAGGCTGCCGCCGAGGCCAAGGTAAAGGCTGCTGCCAAGAAAGTGGCTGCTGATGCAAAGGCTGCGGCGAAGAAGGCTGCCACCAAGAAGAAGGTGACCAAG
>DEYM01000027.1 GCA_002364555.1 Phycisphaerales bacterium UBA3158
ACGGCCCTGCGTTTCACGATGGTGCTGCATGATCCCGAAACACGACTGGAAAATGGGCAGGTTGTCCAGTTCGTTGTCCGACTGCCTGAGCGATGCCAACCATGACAATATTCAAATCGACCGATCGTCCGGGGGGGCGTGCGTCCGCTGGAATGCGACGAGGCAACAGCATCATCCTGGTGATCGGCCTCATCGTGCTTCTGCTGATCATCGCAATCTCCTTCATCACCCGCGCGCAGGGACTTCGGTCGACTGCAGCCGCCTATCGCGATGCGTCGGTCCACGACGGCTCGGGTGACTCCATCGCTCGTCACATCGCCAAGAACGTGGCGGATTCCCTCTTCGTCGAGAACATCGATCCGCTCGACGAGTCGGGGCAGGTCGTTTTGGGTCCCGTCAATGAAGACCTTCGGTTGAAGCCTGACATCTCCGATTCCCGATACGGCGTCGATCCCAACTTCACCTGGAACTACGCGCCATGGTCTGTTGTCCCCTGGACCAATCCACCCGACTGGTTGACCTATCCCAACAAGACCGGACTCCAGAACGAGTACTACAACGCGGGTTCCGCCTTCGAGGCATTGGATGAGAACGTCTGGAACGACACGTTGTTCTCGGGCCCTGTTCTCACCTCTCGTCAGAACCCAAGAGGAGGGCCGGGAACGTCCGACACCAGATGGCTTCGTGATCTGGAACCTCAGCGTCAGTCGACTCAGCGAGATCTCGATGGAGACGACCAGAATGGCTACGACGCCCGCTATGCGGACGGTTTCAGTCATTGGCGTCATCTGACGAATCTGTCACGGCCCAACAACGAATGGCGAATCGTCCGGGACATCGCGGACGTCACTGGAGTGCGTTCCGGCGATCTCTCCTGGGATTCGAATCTGGACATGTCCAGAAGAGGCAACTGGGGTGGTAGTGGATGGGAGAACTCCTCCATCGACGGTCATCACTATCACGGTGGACTCGTCGAACGTCTCGATGTGCCCGTCGAACAGTGGCCGGCCCAACCGCCCACCAATGATCAGGGTGAGTTGCTCAACGGTCAGGAGGGCTCCGGGTTCGTCTCAACGGACAGTGGACAGAACGCCTTCACCGATCCGGATGATTTCTGGTCTCGCTGGATGCAGTGGTTCGATCCCGAAGGCTATCGGGATGCGATGCTGGCAGTCGCCGGTAACCCCGGTTCGCCGACCTTCGCATCAGGCTACGAGTATCCGGTGGGCAATCGCGTTCCTCCCAACTTCTACGATCTATCGGATCTCGATGGCGATGGAACCGATGGTGAGTACTACGATCCCGCCATCGCAGGAAAACTGGGAGAAAAGCCCGAGGATGAATTCCGCAAGGGGACGGCTCGCTGGCATGTGGGTCGAGTATTGACCGACACCGACGGCGACGGATTCACCGATTCGTTCTGGTGGCATTCTCCGCACATGGCACCATCGGGCCTGCGTCAGGTCGTGGGTGTCTCCGTCACGGACAATGCCGGGCGTCTCAATGCCAATGTCGCCACCCGGTTCATCCGCAACGACACAAGCAATCAGGAGGGCACTCGAGGTTGGGGTCCATCCGAGCTGGCGTTGATCGGACAGGGAACGCCGCCCTTCGAGGCGCCCTGGGAGCAGGATGGGGCTATTTCCGCCGCGTTTCTCGAGCCCAGCAATGAGCTGCTCGATACCTGGAGTGTCGGGTTCTTCGATAATCGCGAGAACTGGTCGGGCTTGTTGACAGCCGACACCTATCCCGCTCAAAGTCCGTTGAACAGCCTTGGTGACGATTGGCTATCCCATCCCGATGCCATCGAAGAGGAAAACGGCGGTGCGGTCGAGTCCGAGGTCTTCGTTGGATTCAATCCGGAGAGTTATCAGGGGAGTCAGACGCTTCAGGATCTGATGTCCGAACTCAACATCGATCGCAACAGGGTGTTCCCCGACTACATCGGTGGTCGTGAAACACATGACCGCAACAACAGGTTGTTCTACTTCCAGCAGGCTGGCCTCGAACCCTTCGAACCAGGCGGGTTCTTCACGCCCATGGGTCTCAGTGAGGAACTCGAGCTCAGGGCCTATGAAGGCAACAATCTGCCATGGCTCTATGGTCGGTTCGAGCAACCCATCAATCCAGAGTGGTCCCAGGATCCCTTCAGCGGCGAATTCGTCACCTCGTTCCTTCGTTCAGGTCCGGATCGTGAAGAGGTATCGCCCCTTGGCGAACAGCTGGGCAATCGGCAGTTGGTCGCCGACAATCGCCGCAAGCTCACGTTCTTCAACAACACCCGAAACGACACCATGCCACCATGGCTCTGGCCCGAGAATCGAGTCGGCAGGGTCAGCCTGGCTGATTCCATGCGTCGTACCCGGGCCTATGACTTGGATCCCACGCTCGATGAGCTCCTGGATGTCGATGGAGATGAGGTCGCGGATGAGGGGTTCCCTCGTTTCGTGCCCTATGCACGCGACATGCTCGAGCAGCTGCCGATGGGTCCGCTCGTCAACGAGTCCGGATTCTGGACACCCGATGGTTTCGGCAATCCCGTGGAGAAGTTGACCTGGGAGGACTACTTCAAGTCCTCGCAACAGAAGATCGATCTTCGTGAATGGGAGCGTCCGCTTCCTCGCAAGCAGTTGAGCACCAGCACGCTGCCTCCAGGCGATGCCTACCAGGGCCTGTCCTTCAGCAACCGTCTCCCGATGGCGCTTCTGATGGCCTTGACCAGCGGTGATGTCCGCGACTCATGGTCGAATCGTTTCCTGTCCGGATTCCCGGTTGATGAATACAACGCGTTCTCCTACACCTCGAAGTCTCCGCGGGAGACTGGTGATGGTGGTGGTGTGATC
>DEYM01000054.1:0-35069 GCA_002364555.1 Phycisphaerales bacterium UBA3158
CCGATTTCATCGACCAGCTGGCAGCCAATCGAGATACCGCTTGAAACGGGATCCAACTGGACAAGCAATCTCAAGCTGACACTGGAGAACTGGAAGAACCAACCCGGTTCCGCCTGGTTCAGAAACATACGCTGGGAGGCGGCAGGCAATGAATGGGCCGCCACGACCGATCAGACCCCGGTCCCTCAACTCGATGTGCTTGAAGACGATTTCTCCAGCGGACTGTCCAGGGAAGACTGGCTCATCTCGACCAAGAGCTGGGGTGGAGACAACGGCGGCGTGAGTCCCCTGAACGTCTCGATCGTCGACGATGTGGACAACGGTGTTCCCATCAAGGCCTTGCGACTGCAGGCCAATGGCGACTTCTACGACGGCGACATCGAACACAATGGTCGCCAGACGAGAGTGGGCGCCGCCATCGCCACGCGACAGTACTACGCCTCCGGCCGCTACGAGGTCAGAGCGAAGGTCGCACCTGAACTGGGTGCCGTCACAGCCTTCTGGCCGTTTCACTACATCGATTACCAGAAGGCCGAACAAGGCTACTGGCACGAACCCAATCCTCGACGAAACACGGAGATCGACTGGGAGTTCCCGACCGATCTCAGAGGAACCGGTGAAGAACAGGCGGCGCTCTATGGAATCGATCCCGAGGAGATCTCGTTCACGAACGCACGCACCAACAGCTGGGGCGGTCAATTCGGTGGTGAAGGTGGCGAGCACAAGGGTCGCCGCGTTCTCCACGATGAAGAGGGCACCATCGTCGACCTTGCACAGGACAGCCTCAACGGCATCTATCACACCTATGCCATCGAATGGCACAGTGGCTCCGATCTCGGAGATGACGGGGACA
Organism: Phycisphaerales bacterium UBA3158; assembly: GCA_002364555.1. GTDB lineage: Bacteria > Planctomycetota > Phycisphaerae > Phycisphaerales > SM1A02 > UBA1668. Next base: position 854 of record DEYM01000054.1, read on the forward strand.
CGCGCGATCAGGTCGGCTGCGTGCGATGGTATTTCGACGACATACTGATCGACGAGCTCCTCGACGTGGAGTTTGGACAGGGCAACGTGCCCTTCCGGGCAGCACGCTTCTGGATCGGCGTCTGGTTCGCATCCTCGGGCTATGGAGACGAGGTCGGCTGGGGAGGTTCACCGAATTTCGACGAGACGGCCCTGGACATCGCATGGGTACGGATCGAACCATTCGGCGAGCCCCGTGACACCTGGGTGCGCGAGACGGTACCCAACATCGAATGGGCCACACCGGATGCCTATCCCGATGATGTCCAGACCTCTCCGTGTCCATCCGATCTCACTGGCGATCAGGTGATCGACGTGACCGATCTTCTCGAGATGCTCTCGCTCTGGGGAGAACCTGAAGGCGACGTCACCGGTGATGGCCAGTGCGACGTGGAGGATGTACTGGCTCTGATCTCGGACTGGGGCGAATGCGATTGACGGGCCGCCCGGGTTCGCATCAGCAGGATGTAACCCAGACGCAGAGAATCAACAACAGATCGTCGACTTCCACTGATCGGGAATAATCGGCATCCTCGATGCATCCACTGGTCTCATAGGATCGAGCATCGGATGGAATGATCTGTCCGGGGACGCCTGCGATCAGCGGGAGCGATGCAGCGCCACCGCCAGCAATGTGACGTCGGCGGGCGTCACACCAGCCAGCCTGGCAGCCTGTCCGAGAGTCGATGGCTGGAATCGCATGATGGCCTCGGCCGCCTCGGCCCTGAGTCCATTCGTCATGGCCATGGCATGGGGATCGGCGATGCGACGCCTGTCCATGTCACCGCGACGTGAGATCTCGGCTCTCTGCCTCTGGACATATCCCTCGTAGCGGGCATCGATCATGACACGATCGACCAGTGCGACATCGTGTTCACCCGAAAGGTGATCCATGACCTCGGTTGCCGTCATCTCCGGTCTTCGCATGCTGTCATGCACTGTTCGTCCACCAGCCAATCGAGTCCGACGACTGAGTTGCTCAAGCTCCATCATGGCCTTCTGCCTGGCACACCATCCATCCCATCGGAGATCCCCGACGACGCCCCATTCACGTCCAAGCGGAGTGAGTCTCGAGTCGGCATTGTCGGATCTGAGAAGCAGACGATGTTCGGCACGGCTGGTGAACATTCGATACGGTTCGCGAGGCGTCTTGATCACCAGATCATCCATCATCACACCGATGTAGGCCTCGTCCCTTGCCAACCTGACAAGCTCGCGGCCCTGAACCAGCCTGGCGGCATTCAGTCCAGCCATCAATCCCTGACCGGCAGCTTCCTCGTATCCGCTGGTTCCATTGATCTGACCCGCCAGGAACAAACCATCCACTCGCTTTGTCATGCAGGTCGAATCGATCTGATGCGGCCAGACCATGTCGTACTCGACGGCATAGCCATGACGGAATATCTCAGCCTGTTCGCAGCCGGGCATGGCACGAACCAATGCATCCTGTACATCAGGAGGCAACGAGGTACTGATGCCGTTGCAGTAGACCTCGTCGGTATGGAGCGATTCAGGCTCCAGAAAGACATGATGCGATTCACGATCAGCGAATCGGACGACCTTGTCCTCGATCGAGGGACAATAGCGAGGGCCGTGCTCCGCGGAGATCTCACCGTTGTACATGGGTGCGAGATGGAGGTTCTCACGGATCAGCTCGTGCATGGCTGCTGTCGTGTGTGTCAATCGACAGGATACCTGCGGCAATCCGGGGAACGCTCCGGATGGAAGCGTGCTTGGTGGAAGGTCACTGAACGGAACCGGTGATTGATCCGCCTCCTGAGCTGGCAGACCCTCCCAGTCGATTGTTCCACGTCGAAGACGCGGAGGCGTTCCGGTCTTGAGTCGACCAAGTTCAAATCCAAGAGTTCGAAGTGTCCTGGACATGCCTCCGGCGGCCGGCTCATCGAAACGTCCACCGGGTGTCTGATTTCGACCGGTATGCATCAGTCCACGCATGAACGTGCCCGTGGTCAATACCACGGCCTTCGAATGCAGAATCGTCGTGTCATTCGCTCGTTCGGAGGGATCGGGACCAGCCGGCCAGATCGGCTCCGGCAGATGCTCATGCCAACCGGTGCCATCGTCTTCCCTTGGATGCACTCGACCGGCTCCAGGGGGAAGTGTCACACCGACGATACGCTCACCATCGAGCAGGAATTCATCGACAGTGGCCGCGATGACGTGGATCGAATCCCGGCGTGTGGCCAGCAGCCTCTGGATTTCACAGGCATACGCATATCGGTCGGCCTGGGCACGTGGGCCACGAACGGCAGGGCCACGCGACGTATTGAGCATTCGAAACATGATTCCCGTGGCGTCGATGGCGCGGCCCATCAGACCACCAAGTGCATCGATCTCACGAACCATCTGACCCTTGGCCAGGCCACCGATGGCCGGATTGCAGCTCATCGCACCCATTCGATCTGGCGACATCGTGACCAATGCCACACGGCCATCGGGACCCAACGCACTGGAAGCCGACCAGGCCGCCTCGGCGCCCGCATGCCCGCCACCAATCACGATTACGTCATAGTCGATGAGAGTCATTCAGCGATCTCACTGGATGGTCCAGGTCTGACTGCCATGGACAAGGGACTCGAGGGTGGCGTTCGGACGAGCCTCACGAGCCTGTTCCATCTGGGCACGCGACGCCGTCTCGAAGCTCTGGGAATCCTCTCTCGCATAGATGACGCCCATGGGCTCCGGGAACTCCGGATGGAACATCTGCGAGAGAATGAACGCCTGAGCCAGATTGGTCTCGTCATGGACCATCAGATCCTGTTCGGTGATTCCATCTTCACCGATCAGCACGACATCAGGCCTTCCATTCGTGAGCCGGATGCCCTTCTGGGATTCAGCACCGAAGATCAGCGGCTTGCCATGCTCGAGAACAACCGTCGTATCCGGACGCGAGTCCTTCTGCGACGCGTAGAACCACGCCTTGTGGTTGAAGATGTTGCAGTCCTGATAGACCTCGATGAAGGACATGCCCTGATGAGCAGCGCCACGCGTCATGAGAGACTCGAGGAACTTGGCGTCGATATCCAGGCCGCGGGCGATGAAGCCGCATTCGGCACCCAACGCCATCGCGATCGGATTCAAGGGGCATTCAAGCGAACCCATCGGTGTCGATTTGGTGACCTTGCCCTTCTCGCTCGTCGGTGAGAACTGCCCCTTGGTGAGACCGTAGATTCGGTTGTTGAGCAGAATGATGTTGATGCCGACGTTTCGCCTCATGCAGTGAATGAGATGATTGCCGCCGATGGACAGAAGATCGCCATCTCCGGAAACCAGCCAGACGTCCAGATCCGGCTTGGCCAGCTTGATGCCGGTCGCGAAGGCTGGTGCACGTCCATGGATGGAGTGAAGACCATACGTTTCCATGTAGTACGGAAAACGAGCTGCGCAACCGATTCCAGAGACGAAGACGTAGTCTTCCTTGCGACGTCCCAGCTTCGGCAATGTCTTGCGAACCGCTGCCAGTACGGCGTAGTCACCGCATCCGGGACACCAGCGGACATCCTGATCGGTGGTGAAATCCTTGGCCTTGTAGACCGGCAGCTCCACGGCGACACCCTCGGCTGATATCTGATCCGTCATGAATCGCCCCCATCCATGATGGCTCTGATTCGATCGGCGAGCTCTCTTGTCCTGAAGCTTCTGCCCTTGAGTTCATTGATGCCGATGGCATCGATGAGATATCTGGCACGAATCAACATGGACAACTGCCCCATGTTGATCTCCGGGATGATCACCTTCTGGTACTGCGAGAGTACCTGTCCGAGATTTCGTGGGAATGGATTGATGTGTCGAAGATGGGCATAGGCTGGCGACTCGCCCTCCTGAGAGAGAATGGAGACCGCAGCCTCGATAGAGCCGCTGGTGCCGCCCCATCCGAGAACAAGCGTCGAGGAATCGACGCCGCCATGAACTTCAATGGGAGCGATGATGTCCGCTGCCGCATCGATCTTCGCCTGTCGGGCACGACTCATCGAATCGTGGTTGTCCCCGTCATAGCAGACGTTCCCGGTTTCAGCCTCCTTCTCGAGACCTCCAAGCCGATGTTCGAGACCAGGCGTGCCGGGAATCACCCACGGCCGTGCTCCCGTCTTCTCGTCGCGTACATAAGGCTTGAATCCATCTTCGGAATTCGGAACCGTCGGATGCTCGATGACGATGGGCTCGTAGGAGTCGAGATCAGGTATCCGCCACGGCTCTGCACCGTTGGCGATTCCACCATCACTGAGAATGATCACTGGACACATGTGCCGTGTGGCGAGTCTGACCGCCTCGATTGCCGTGTCGAAGCAGTCGGATGGACTCGACGCTGCCAGCACGATGACGGGCGCTTCTCCAGAACGGCCGTACATGGCCTGAAGAAGATCGGCCTGCTCGGTCTTGGTCGGCATGCCTGTTGCAGGACCAGCACGCTGTACATCAACGATCACGAGCGGCAACTCCAGCATCATGGCCAGACCCATGGCCTCACCCTTGAGTGCGAGCCCGGGTCCGGATGTACCGGTCACACCGATCTGGCCGGCAAAGCTGGCACCGATGGCGGCACAGACGGCGGCGATCTCATCCTCGGCCTGGAAGGTCTGAACACCCATGTGCTTCAAGCCCGAGAGTCCATGCAGGATGTCGCTGGCCGGAGTGATGGGATATCCCGCGAAGAGCATTTCCGTCTTGGCCAGCTGCGATGCCGTGGCGAGTCCGATCACAAGCGCTTCGTTTCCGCTGATCTTTCTGTACAGGCCAGGCTCAAGCGGTGCGGCGGGCACTTCAAATCGAGCGGGGAACATCTCCGCCGTCTCACCGAAGTGGTAGCCGGCCTTGAGGGCGCGGACGTTGATCGCGGCGACCTCGGGCAGCCCCTTCTTGTCTTGGAAGTAGCTTTCGAGATGATCGATGGTCGGCTCGAGCGGTCGTTGATAGAGCCAGTAAGCCATACCGAGGGCATACATGTTGCGACAACGATCGATATCCTTGGCGCCCATGCCGCTTTCGGCCAGCGATTCCCTGGTCAGACGACTGATGGGGATCCGGAACAGCTGGAAGCGTCTCTGGATCTCATCGTCGTCGAGAGGATTCGTCTCCTCGGTGTAACCGGCCTTCTTCAGATTGACCTTGTTGAACTCGTCATCGTTGGCGATGACGATCCCACCTGGCTCTACATCCTCGATGTTCATCTTGAATGCAGCCGGATTCATCGCCACCATGGCATTGATCGAATCACCCGGTGTATGGATGTTGTGACTCGCGAATTGAATCTGGAAGCCCGAGACGCCGAAGGTGGTCCCCTTTGGCGCTCTGATCTCCGCGGGAAAATCCGGGAAGGTCGAGAAGTCGTTTCCCACCACGGCAGTCGTATTCGTGAACTGCCCACCAGTCAGCTGCATGCCATCACCCGAGTCGCCACAGAATCGGATCGCGACCGCTTCCTTTGAGATCAAGGAAGTCTTCGAGTGCTCAGGTGGTGTCGAGGTAGCTGTCACACGATGGTCCTGTACTGGCTCTGGTCACGATGGTGAACAGGCATATTCTGAAAGAGGGATTCTAGCAGCACCAGACCCATTTCAGCACGATTTCAGGGGTTTGTTCGAGGAGTACTTGGCTTACGGCTTCCCCAGGCACTCATGAGAATCGCCATATCCCTGACATCGACTACGCCATCTCGGTTCAAATCACCCTTGGCCCTGCGAGGACGCTGCTGAGCAGGACTGACCACATCACAGTTCGTTTCAGGACCTGCCCATTGCCCCTGACCATCTTCGCAGGCCTCCTTCACGGCCATCACGCAAGATTCGCCTATGAAACAGGCTCCCAGGGGATTGGATTCGTTGATCGTGCGTCCACTGCCATCGACATCGTCATTGGGAGTGCGGAACTCGTTTCCGGTCCCCATGCGGCTACGGCTTCTCCAGCCGTGATAGGCGGCCCCACCCTTAAAGGCGCCGATGTTGTTCAGGAAAACCGAGTTTTCGACGATGGTCGTGCTGTTGTGGTCGTAGATGCCACCACCATTGAAGGAGGCTCGATTCTCGATGAATCTTGATTCATCTATGGTCATGAATGTTCGATTTCCGCAGAATATGGCCCCACCACCGAATCTCGCGTTGTTCTGCTGGAACAGGCACCGCTTGATGCCCAATCGCGATTGGGTGGCGTAGATGGCCGCACCTTTTTCAGCAGCGTTGCCGTGGAACTCACAGCCTGTTATCTGACTGTTGCTGTTTCTCGCATAGATTCCTCCACCGTTGTAGGAAACGAGATTGCCTTCGAATCGACAGTTGGTCAGTGTCGGAGATGAATCACGGATGAGCATGCCACCACCCACCGATGCCGAGTTTCCATAGATTCTCGCATCACCGGTTCCACGACGGAACGTCAGACCTTCCAATGTCGTGACCGAAGATTCACCCGAAGCACATCGGACGAGACTGCCTGATTTACCCCCACCATCCAGGATGGCTGGGCTGGACATCGACCTCGATTTGACCACGATCGACTTGCCCTTGAGATCCAGTTGCTCGAAATAGACCCCACCCTTGATCGATACGACGTCACCCGATTCAGCCGCTTCTATGCCCTGCTGAATGGATTCGTGCATCTCGGGGACCTGGATTTCAGCAGCAAGAACGGTTTCCTGAATCGGGGAGATGCAGAGATGAATCACCCCCCAAAGGGTCAAAAACACCGTTTTCTTGAATCTATCTGATTGCATAAGCCCAAATGCCCTTCTAATAGGACTCTCTATCGGCCACTGGCAGCAGTGCGTGGGAATGGATCGCTCAAACAAATGAGGAGCCGGCTTGGCCACTGGTGACACTACTGATAGAATAGTCGGCTCGACAGAGGAAGGCACCCATGTCCCCAGACACGATTGTTTCAAATTCAACGATGAGCTTCACGATCACAGGTCGACCCCAGCGCGCAGCAAAGGTCAAGACCATTGAACGACTGATGGGTATGCAAAGTCATATCCAGAACGGCCGTTCGAAGCTGGCTACCCAACGCAGGCTCAAGGACAACGTCACGTATGTCCGAGCTGGCCGGCCATGGGTCAACAGGAAGCGTGTCACCAAGCTGGCTCGCGCCGAACAGGGCGAGACATTCACGCTTCTCGTGACGCCACAGATCGTCGATGATCTTCGCAGCGTGGCTTCGTTCCTCGAAACCGCCTAGCAAAGCAGCTCGTCAGAGACGCACATCGCATCCCAGGTTTCCAGAAGGATTCCCTAGATGAGATTTATCATGCGCCTGGCGATTGGCGTCAGTGTTTCCGGCAGGGAATCTGAAGTGCACCATCTGAGTTCGTCGTACTCCCTTGAGCCGACAGGTGTCACATTGTCATCAAGTTCGATGAGATGGATCACCTCCCAGGAAAAGGCCTGCGAGTCATAGGCGACGGCCACCGGAACAGGTGGCTTGGAGATTCCCAGGCCTGTTTCCTCGTACATCTCTTCGATGATTGTTTCCGTGGGCGTCTGACCGGGCACAACCGAACCACCCGGAACGAATTCCCAAAGGTTCGGGTAGTACATCACCCAATCCGATCTCAAACCCATGAGAATTCGATCACCCGATCGAGTGATGGCCTTGGCACCCAGCGTACGCACACCACAGTCGAGCCCCGATGTCTGAACTGCGTAGTAGCGATAGGCACATTCGGCCACGTGGATGCTCACACCACCGGCGCCATTTCGATGAACACCGATCACATGCAGAACACGGCCGTCAAAGGCCTTTGGATTGCTCCGGAGGATCCTGTCCCAGCAGGCATCGACCTGACTGAGATCGACACGATCGGGAACCCATGGCTGGGTCTCGACATGAACCACTGGTGGCCTTCTGAGGGTGATGAAGCGGTCATTTTCCATGAAGAACCAATGATATACGCGATGTGATGGATGGTCGGAGGACTCGCATGGTCGTCATCAGCCCTATTTTTCATGACCGGTACAATCACAAGGCAGACTGCTCGGATCAGTGCCCTTGGCACCTCGAAACGCTCATGGCTCAGATGGGGAGACAACGCATGCCGCAAATCGAAGTACGAACACCTCAGGGGCAGAAACGATACGAGCTACCAAATACCGGGCTGACGATCGGCCGGGCTGACGACAATCAGCTGGTCATCCCTGATGATCTTCTGAGTCGGCGGCATTGCGTCATTGAAATCAGTGCCGGCGACTTTCACATCCGGGATCTGAAGTCGAGGAATGGAACGAAGATCAATCGAAAATCCTTGAGTGATCAAGCCAGCCCACTCCTGAACGGGGATGTGATCAGGATCGGCTCAACCGAAATAACCTACATCGACCCCGAGGCCGCGCTCACACTCGCAAAAGCACCTCCGGAGGTACGCAGGGAACCTGCCGAACAGCCTCGCCATACGCTTGACCTCGATGTTCGTGAAATGAAGATCAAGAAGGATGGCAAGCCAAAGACCAACGACTGGGAACGTCAACTCAATGAGATGATCAAGATCGGAGAGGATCGTGGATACACCGAAGCTCAGATCTCTCTCGTGGATAATCGGGGCGAGGTCGTCCATAGAGCTGTCGATGAACGTGCCTTTCTCGGTTCCGACAAGGAAGATGCCGATGGCACCAAGGCATTCAGGAAGATGCTCTACGCGGCACTTCGAACACGAGCCACGGATCTCCATATCGAACCCAGACCGCAGATCTGCGTCACGAGAATGCGAGTCGATGGGACAATGGTCTCCGCCGTTGAATTTTCACCGAGCATCTTCAGACGCATCCTGGGCATCGTGAAGATTCTCTGTCAGATCGAAACCAGTCAGAAGAATCAGGTACAGGATGGGCACTTCTCGATCGCCATCGGAGATGATCTCCGTGTCGACTACAGGGTCAGTCTCACTCCCTCTATCCATGGTCAGAAGATGGTCATCCGGGTGCTCGACTCCTCCAACAGCCCATCGAGGCTGCATGAACTGGGCCTCAAGCCCTGGATGTACGAGAAGATCCGGACACTGGCCACCCGTGATGCGGGGCTCATTCTGGCCTGCGGCCCAACCGGATCAGGCAAGACGACGACGCTCTACACCTGTCTTCGTGAAATAGATGTCAATCAACGAAACGCCATCACGATCGAGGATCCGGTCGAGTACTACCTCGAGGGCTGCACGCAGATCCCAGTCGATCATGATCAGGGAACGACATTCCAGAGCGTGCTGCGATCGGTGCTCAGACAGGATCCCGATGTGATCTTCGTGGGTGAGATCCGTGACATGGAGACCGCTACCGTGGCGATGCAGGCTTCGATGACAGGTCATCTGGTCTATACCACCGTGCATGCAAAGGACACCATCAGCGCCATCTTCCGTCTGCTCGATCTTGGCATCGACCCACCACTCCTGGCCAATGCGTTGAATCTGATCGTGGCACAGCGTCTGATTCGAAAGCTCTGCCCGAACTGCCGGAAGTCGGTGACGCCGACACCATCCCAGAGTCTCCGGATGGGACAACGCCTAGGCGGACTCTCCGAGATCTACATACCCCAGAGTTGCCCGCGGTGTCTCTCGACCGGATACAAGGGAAGACAGGCACTGTTCGAATTGTTCGAGATCACCGACAACATCCGGGATCTGATCATCAAGAGTCCGACCATCAAGGGTCTCAGGGAAATGGCACAGCAGGGCCTGTTCACGACACTCGAGGACTTCGGATTCGAACTGGTCGCCGAAGGCCTCACCAGCTACGAGGAAATCGAACGCGTCGCCATGGGCGACTAGTCCCGGCCGGATCCTCCATCTCTGCTCTTGAAGCGCATGGGATCCGGCTCATCGACGACACGATTCAGTGAAAGGCTCCGGACGACGGAGAAACCACCAAGCCACAGCACGCATCTTCCGAACGTGAATGATCTTTTCAATCACGATCGGCTCGATGTGTTCCGCGACAGGAATGTACCGATCAACCGAACTCGATTCCCTGTGCCAATGGAAGATCATCACCCCAGTTGAGCGTACAGGTCTGGCGTCTCATGTACTGTCGCCATGAATCCGAACCGGATTCACGCCCGCCACCCGTATCCTTCTCGCCACCGAAGGCCCCGCCGATCTCGGCACCACTGGTGCCGATGTTGACGTTCGCGATGCCGCAGTCGGAACCGTCATGGGAGAGGAAGCGTTCGGCTTCACGCATGGAGTCCGTGAAGATCGCACTGGAGAGTCCCTGGTCGACGCTATTCTGCGCCTCGACGGCATCTTCGAGATTCTCGTATTCGAAGATGTAGAGAACCGGGGCGAAGGTCTCTTCGCGAGCGATCTCCGGATCCTGACCTGCCGGAACACGAACGATGGTCGGGGTCACGTAGTTGCCGGCCGAATCGGCGTATTGATCGATTCCCTCGGTGCCGCCACAGAGGATCTCGCACCCCTGCTCGGCGGCCTTGGTGATGGCGTTTCGCATGCCATCGACCGACTGGGAGTTGATGAGCGGTCCCACCAGCGTGCTGCTGTCCATGGGATCCCCCACTGGAACCTGACCATAGGCCTTCACCAGTCGTGCGGTGACGTCGTCGACCACGCTGCTGTGACAGAAGAGTCGACGCGTGGACGTACATCGCTGGCCGGCGGTGCCGACGGCACCGAACACCACACCCCTGAGCACCAGATCGAGATCGGCACTTGGCGTGATGATGATGGCGTTGTTGCCACCGAGCTCGAGAAGGCTCTTGCCCAGTCGCTTGGCGACCTGCGTCCCGACATGGCGACCCATTCGGCATGAACCGGTCGCGCTGATCAATGGCAGTCGACGATCGGCGATCATGGTCTCACCGACCTCGTCATCGGAACCGATGATGAGACCGAAGATGTCGCATGGGTCACCCTCTTCCGGCTGGAAGATGTCCTGCTCACGCATCACGCGATGCGCGATGTTGTTCATGGCGATCGCACACAGAGGCGTGACCAGACTGGGCTTCCAGATCATGGTGTTGCCACAGACGGCGGCAAGCATGGCGTTCCAGGCCCAGACAGCGACCGGGAAGTTGAAGGCCGTGATGATGCCGATGGTTCCAAGCGGATGCCACTGCTCGTACATGCGATGCTGCGGTCGCTCGGACACCATGGTCAGGCCATAGAGCTGACGCGACAGGCCGACCGAGAAGTCGGCGATGTCGATGCACTCCACGACTTCGCCGATGCCTTCGGGAAGAATCTTGCCCATTTCCATCGTCACAAGCGCACCGAGCTCCTGCTCGTGCTCACGAAACGCGTTGCCGATTCGTCGGACGATCTCACCGCGTTTCGGGGCGGGAAGCTGTCGCCAGGACTTCTGGACCAGCTGGGCTCGTTCGACCAGCGATTCATAGTCGGCTCTCGACTGAAGCCGGACGGCGCCCAGGGCTTCGCCCGTGGCTGGATTTGTGGAAACCACACAGTCATCCCCGGCTGCTGCCGGATCGACCAGAAGTGGGTGTTCAATCAACGATGCGAATGGGAGTGTCTTTACGTTCATCCCGGGATTGTATCGAGCACAAGGCCACACCTGTAGTCCCCGACTCGATTACCATTGCCCCAGCAGGAGAAATCACATGCCACTGGACCGAAATGACATCGCCCGCCGAGCCGCCCAGGAACTGGAAAACGGCTTCTACGTCAATTTAGGCATCGGTATGCCCACTTTGGTGGCCAATCACGTCCCCGAGGACATGACGGTCTGGCTCCAGTCGGAAAACGGTCTGCTTGGCATGGGCCCCTTCCCGACCGAGGACAAGGTCGATGCCGACCTGATCAATGCCGGCAAGCAGACCGTGACAGCTGTTCCAGGGGCCAGCTATTTCTCCAGTGCGGACTCCTTCGCCATGATCCGCGGCGGCCACGTCAATCTGGCCATTCTCGGTGCCATGGAGATCTCCCAGGAGGGAGACATCGCCAACTGGATGATCCCGGGCAAGCTCGTCAAGGGCATGGGTGGCGCCATGGACCTGGTCGCGGGAACCAGACGAGTCGTCGTGATGATGGACCACTGCAACAAGAAGGGGCAACCCAAGCTCATTCCCGAATGCACGCTCCCGCTGACAGGCGTCGGCTGCATCGACATGGTGATCACCGATCTGTGTGTCCTCGAGATGAACAAGGACAGGAAACGATTCGAACTGACTGAACTGGCTCCTGGTGTCACGGCCGAGGAAGTCCTCGAGAAGACGACCGCCGAGATACTCGTGGAACGAACGCCGATCGACATTCCCGTCTGAGCGGTCGATACGATTCAACCAAAGAAAAAAGCGGCGGTCCAGAGGACCGCCGCTTGTCGTTTATTCGTATGGAATCCGATCAGAATTCCTTGGAGCGATGCTGCATCTGGGCCTTCAGCCTGGCCAGGATCGAGGAATGCATCTGGCTGACTCGCGATTCCGAAAGATCGAGCGTTATCCCGATCTCCTTCATCGTCATCTCCTCGTAGTAGTAGAGCACGATGATCAGACGTTCCGCCCTGGAGAGCCCCTTGGTGAGGAGCAGTTTCAAGTCGTCACGCTGAAGCCGTGAAACCGGATTCTCCTGACGGCGATCTCGTACGACATCTATTTCCCGAACATCCTTGCTCGAGTCGGTCTCGAACCATTTACGGTTCAAGGAGACGACGCCGACGGGACGGGCGTCCCGGCAGATCTTCTTGTATTCGTCCTTGTCGACCTCCAGCTTGTTGCTGATCTGAGCATCGGTGGCCTTCTCGCCACTTTCCATCTCGATCTGCTTCCTGGCACGTTCCACCTTGGCGGTACGCGATCGCACCAGCCGGGGAACCCAGTCCATCGCCCGAAGTTCATCGAAGATGGCACCACGGATTCGCTGGGTGCAGTAGGTCTCGAACTTCACGCCACGCTCGATGTCGTACGCGTCTATGGCATCCATGAGGCCGAAGAGACCCGAGGACATGAGATCCTCGACTTCGACTTCCGCAGGTAGCCGCGTATGCATTCGTTCAGCCGTGTAGCGAACGAGTGGCAGGAAGTTCTCCATCAGGAAGTTCCTGATGGCTTCAGAAGGTTCATCCCGGTAGAGGCGCCAGACCTCCGCAATTGGACGATCCGATAAATCAGCCGTTGCGTTGGCTGTTACCGGTTGTCCATCTACGACCTGTAGAGGTACGGGAACTGTAGTGTCATGCTTCGCTGAAAGACTCGGCATTGGTCTGCTCCTTGACCCTTGCGCCGTTGCCGGATGATCTTCGTGAGAAGGTCCGACACTCTGTATCTTCGGAGTGACACTCATCCTTGAGCGTCTTCCGACAAGTTGACTATAACAAACGTCCGTGTCCACATACAAGGAAGAGTCTGATTACCTACGCAGCTTCTCGCTCTTCTTCTGCTTCGGCCACTGAATCCTTGATCTGAAGTGAATCGTCGGATTTTCTCGATTCACCCGAATCTTCCTCACAAGCGGAACTCGAATCGGCATGAACTGCGCGATTCAGGGTCCAACCTGCCCCATAACCAATGATCCAGAAGAGGCCCATGGCCAACACACCACGCAACAACACTGTGGCAGCGGTGTTATCGGCAAGCAGACCTGCCCCAATGGCGACGACCAGAGCAGTCAGTCCAGCCAGACCACCGATCAGGCCAGGAATAGCCTCCCAGTGGCCTTCAGAGACCGAAATCCGTCTATCTTCTGGTTTCATAAGCACTTCCCGTCACACGATCGAAACGATGGATCACCATCAACTCTATGACTTCCTCGGAGAAAGCCACTGCACGAGGCGACCCAGGAAACTTCCCTGGTGCTGCGAATCGCGTGCCGGACGTCCGCCTAATCTCGTCGCCAGGCGTTGAATGGAGCAACTGGGTGCGGATGTCGGCTCCAGAATGACATAGGGAAGTCTGGCTTTCACGGCTCGCCTCACGGCATCATCCCTTGGAACGATGCCAGCCAGAGGCAACCCGAAGTCCAGAAACTGCCGACAGGCCCGATCCATCCTCTGATGAACCTCCCGGGCCTCCTCTTCACTGTCGGAGGCGTTGATGAGCAGATCGGGCACACGCTCAGGTGCATGTCGACGAATCGACTTGATGAAGGCGTAGGCATCGGTGACCGACGTTGGCTCGGGAGTCGCGACAACGATCAACGCATCGGCTGCGGAAGCGAATCCCATGACGTCGCTTCCGACACCTGCAGCCACATCGATCAGCAGGACATCGGCCTCCGACTCCAATTCACCAAGCTGCCTCAGAAGACTGTTTCGACGATCGGGAGACAGAGCCGCCAGTTCACTTCCACCCGATGAGCCGGGTATGAGTTCGAATCCCCCGGGGCCCGTGATCATGATCTCACGCAATGTTCGTCTGCCGGCAACGACCGCTTCGATGTTCTCCTTGGGATCAAGCCCACAGAGGACATCGGCATTGGCCGTCCCAAGATCGGCATCGAACACGATGGTCCGAAGCCCCTGCTGGGCCAACGCCGTCGCCAGATTGACCGTGACGTTGGTCTTGCCGACACCACCCTTGCCGGAAGCAATGGTGATTGCCAGAGAGAGACGAGCGGGATCGCCATCATGCTCTCGATGTTTGGTCTCATCGGAACGCTTGAGCATCTCCCGGAGCATAGTGGCCTGATCACCGATCACAAACGGGAACTCCTGATTGATCCATCCTGGGTGGTACCACGCAACGCCATGCTCGCCAGTCGATCACCGGATGCGGGCTCGATGTCCGCAGGTACTTCCTGACCGGTGGTGATGAAACTCAGTTCACGACCGATTCGATGCAGGACATCGACCAGCATCCCGAAACTGACCGCTTCGTCAAGCTTCGTCAGCACGATTCTGTCCACACCAAGCGGGAGGAACGCCTCCGCTTCGCGAAGCAGCACCTTTTCCCCGGCGGTACCTGAAAGCACCAGATGAGTCTGATGGGGCTTGGCCGCTTGCAGGAAGCCATTGAGCTCATCGATCCGGTCCTCGTCTCGCTGACTTCTACCGGGCGTATCGATGATCACGACGTCGACATCGCCTATTGATTCCATCAAGCCGGGTATCTGACCCGGATGCTCCGCGACATGGAGCGGAATGCCGAGGATCTCCGCATAGGTCCGCAATTGCGCAACAGCGGCAACTCGGTAGGTGTCACAGGTAATCAAGGCGACCTTGCCACCACGATGCAGGCGACAAGTGGCGGCGATCTTGGCGGTGGTCGTCGTCTTGCCGACTCCGGTGGGCCCGACCATGGCGATCACCAGTGGACCATTCGCGGGAGGATCGGGCAGGGGCGAACTGGCGGTCGGAACGAACTGTGAGAGATGGTGGATGATCCGCTCTCGCACGTGATGCCTGTCGTCGAAGTTGCCACCGAGTTCCTGACTGGCCGCTTCGATCACACGGGTTGCCAGTTCCCTGGAGACTTCAGACGAGATCAGATCGACATACCAGCAGACCATCTTCTCCGGAATGCCCGATGGGACATTCTCGTCATCGATGGTCATCGTCTGTTGTCGAAGCACCTGTCCGACCAGATCACGCAGCTCGCCGATCTCGCTTCGAACGAGATCCACCTCAGCAGCAACAGGCTTGGGTTCAGGAGTGGACTTGGACTCCAGGCGCTCGAGCATGGCTCGAGCCATTCGACGAGTGGCTTCGCGATCGGGAGCGCCTTCCCGAGGCTGAGACGGCATGTCGGCAGTTCGAGTCTCGGGGGCGAGCACCTCTATCGGCTCACGAACCGTCACCTCCGGATGAATGGACTCCTTGCTCCGGGACACTTCATCCGGGGACTGGTCCGCTGTGGTCGTCGTGCGGTTTCTGGCGTCCCTGACCTCGGCTGCTCTGGCAGCATGGACCTCGACGATCGTGGCGCCGAGCATTCCCCAGAATCCTGTTCGTCGAACCGTTCTGGTTTCAAGAATCACGGCATCGGATCCGAGATCCTCACGAAGCCCGACAACCGCCTGACTCATCGTATTGGCGCGATAGATCTTGCTCTGCACTTTCAAGCCCTCCATGGCTTTCAATTCCATCGTTCTCAAGACATGTCGACGATCACGCGACGCCCGCGGGCACCGGCTCGTCCTTCCTCAGACACACAAGTCCAACCGATTCAACATCGATGCCTTTTTCTATCTCGTTGTAGGCCAATACGGCAACGCCTGAAATCCTGCTTTCGAGGATCTGCCACAACTGAGCCCGAACCGTCGGTGAAGTAATCACGACCGGATGATACCCGCGAGCAAGCAATCCCTCGACACTGCCGGCAACAGAGTTGATCACCTGCTGTATTCGTGCAGGCGGCATGGTGAGCGTCGTTCCAGCCGGCCCCCGCTCGATATGACCCGACACCAGCTCCTCGAGCTCGGGATCGAGCGTGACACAGTGAATGCGAAGCGCACCCTGCTCGTCAGGACGAGCGTGTTGCTGCGAGATGCTTCTCCTGAGGGAGTTACGGACATATTCGGTCAGCACCCCGGGATCCCGGGTCTGAGATACCCAGTCCCCCATGGTCTCCAGGATCGTCTCCAGATCCCTGACGGGAACTCGCTCTCTGAGCAGATTGTGAAGAACCCGCTGCACTTCAGCGGGCTTGACCACGGATGGAACAGTCTCTTCGACCAGCTTCGGTGAGGTGTTCTTCAGCTGTTCGATCAATCGACAGACCTCTTCACGCGAGACGAGATCCGCGGCATGCTCCCTCACCAGTTCGGTGAAGTGGGTCGCCATGACGCTGGAGGCGTTCACAATGGTGTAATGCAGCATCTCGGCTCGCGACTGGGCATCGGGATGAATCCAAGTGACATCCAGACCGAATGCCGGCTCACGACCCTGGACACCCTCGAGAGGCTCGACGGCTTCGCCGGAATTCATCGCCATCACGAGTTCGGGGTACACCATCCCGCCTGAAAGCAAGGCACCACGAAGACGCACCTTGTACTGGTTGGCTTCCAGTTGAACGTTGTCGCGAATTCTCACCGGTGGGACGACGATCCCCAACTCGACCGCCAGCTGCCGCCGGACGGCTGCGATCCTGTCGAGCAGATCACCACCGCGACCGGCATCGACCAGTGGAACCAGACCGTAGCCAATCTCGATTTCCAGCGTATCGACCATGACCAGATCCTCCACCGCCGCTTCGGCGGGCGGACCCGACTCGCGGGAGGATTCCTCGGAATCGGTCTCCGCGGCCTTCTGGTCATGGGCATATCTATCGACGGACCACCCGACGAGTGCAATCACGATGGCTGCCACCAGGAGGGGGATCGTTGGCAACGGCGTCATCGCCAGAACGCAGAGGAAGGCCGAAACCAGATACAAGGCCCGTGGCTGGGAGGCCAACTGCCGTGGAACTTCGTCACCGATGGTCTCCGTATCACTTGTTCGGGCGACGATGAGACCAGCGGCGATGGCGATGATGAAGGCGGGTATCTGACTGGCCAGACCGTCACCGATCGTGAGCGTCGTGAAGACGGATACCGTCTCCTGGAAATCCCAGTTCTTCATGAACAGACCGATTGCGATGCCACCGATGATGTTGACGACCGTGATGATGATGCCGGCGATGGCATCTCCTCGGACGAACTTGCTCGCACCATCCATGGCACCATAGAAGTCGGCCTCTTCCGTGACCTCGTCCCGACGCCGCCTGGCCTCCCGCTCGTCGATCAGCCCAGCGGACAGGTCGGCATCGATCGCCATCTGCTTGCCGGGCATGGCGTCCAGCGTGAATCTGGCCGCCACTTCACTCATTCTCGTGGCACCCTTGGTGATGACCACGAATTGAACCACGACCAGAATGATGAAGATGATCAATCCAACCACGATCGACGAGCCCACGACGAAGGTGCCGAATGATTCGATCACACGACCGGCCACCAGCATGGCCTCACCCGGACTGGAGGCGTCCGCACTGAGAATCAGTCTGGTCGAGGCGACGTTCAACACCAGTCGCATCAGGGTCACACCCAGAAGAATCGATGGAAACGCACTGAAATCAAGCGACCGCTTCATGTAGACGGTGGTGAGCAGGATGATGGCGGCCAGGGCGATGTTGGCCGCCAGGAGGATATCCAGGATGATCGGGGACAACGGCACGACCAGGACACCAAGCAGCATCAGGATGCCCAGTGGCACCAGCATGTGCCGCCACTGGGCCACGCGTTCGACGAAGCTGTCGATCATCGGATTCTCAAGCCGTCGACTCATACCGATTGGACCTCCGGCTCAGTGTTCATCATCGACGGCTCCATCTCCGTCTCCATCTCGTCGTTGACTCGCTGCACATAGGCGAGCACTTCGGCGACGGCCCTATAAAAGGATGGCGGTATGGGTCGGCTGACCTCGACCTCCTTGTGGAGTGCCCTGGCCAGAGGAGGTCGCTCGACGATCGGAACATCATGCCGACGAGCCAGTTGACGAATTCGAAGTGCCAGATGATCCAGCCCCTTGGCGACCACGGTTGGCGCACGCATCGTGTCCGGGTCGTAGCAGATCGCGATCGATACATGCTGCGGGTTGGTGACGATCACATCGGCTCGTGGAACGGATGCCGCCACACGCTGCATCGCCAGCTGCTGCTGAAGTCGCATGCGACGCTTGCGATGCTCCGGATCCCCTTCGGCCTCCTTCATGTCGTCACGCACCTGTTGTCTGGTCATGCGGAGATCACGCTTGCGGCGGATCCTCTGCCATGTGTAATCGAGGAGACCCAGCAAGAGCAGGACGCCCGCAGTTCGGAATGCCAGATCGAGCATCATCATTCCAATGAAGGTCACCCCACCCCACATGGGCAGTCCCGGTAGTCCGATCAGCGATTCCTGATACTGGAACACGGTCAGAACGGCGACGGAAAGCACCACGATCACCTTCATGGAATCCAGCGAGACGCGAATGAGTCCGGATGGACCGACGATTCTCTTGATGCCTCGGATCGGATCGAGGCGATCGGCACGAAGCTGGATCGCCTTGGAACTGAAGACCCAGCCGATCTGGAAGAACTGCGCCAACCACGTACCGAGCATCACAAGAAGCATGAACGGTATGAGAACCTGCATGGCAGACCACCCGGCATGTGCCAACGCCTGCCAGGCGGTATCGGGCGCGGTCATGTCGTCGAGTGCGGAGAGATCCAGCAGTCGCCTGAGCATGGACTGACCTTCACCGAACATCACCATCGTCATCGTCCAGACGACCAGTGTGCCCAATGCAAGCGAGATCGCGCTGCCGAGATCCTGACTCTTGGCCACATTCCCTTCTTCGCGAGCCTCGCGAAGACGTCGAGGTGTCGCTTCCTCCGTTCGTTCACCGAGATCTTCGGACATGTCTACGCACCTCCGATCACGTATCTACCAGCGGACCATGAACTGAGTGTTCGAAAGAAGTCGTCCAACGCCTCGAGTCCGACGTATTCGATGACCGTGATACCCATGAACATCACACCGAATCCGAGGATGAGTCTCAATGGAAAACCGAGACTCAGGATGTTCAGCTGCGGGACGGTCCTGGACACGTATCCAAGCGCGATGCTCTGAAGGAAGAGAATCGCCAGGACCGGAGCGGAGACACGCAGGGAGATCTCGAATGCCGACAGAAGCATGCCGAGCATGAGGGCCAGCACGCCCTCGCTGAATGCCAACGTGCCCGTGGGAACATGGGTGAAGGTGTTGAGCAGCGACTGGAGGACGATGTCCAGCCCGCTCATCGACAGGAAGATCACCAGTGCCACGAAGAAGTAGAGCTGGCCGACGAGATCCGCATCGTCCTGGACATTCGGATCGTAGAAGGTCGCGAATCCCAGCCCCATCTGCTGACCCGCGAGCTGACCGCCGACTCTCATGGCCATCAATGGAAGAGAGGCCAGCAGACCGATCGCGACACCGACCAGGATCTCCATGCTGATCATCGGGACCAGAGACCACAAGCCGATGCTCACGGGAAGCACCGGCAGGGTTCCCATCGAGAGGAGAACGGGATAGACCGCGAATCCAATGACGAATGCGAGCATGACCCGAACCTTCACCGGAACCGACTTCGATGACAGAATCGGGGCGAACACCATCAATCCTCCGATACGGAAGATGACGAGCATCAGAGCCGGGATGTGTTCAGCCAGTCCAGTCATGCTTCGAGTTGCCCGCTACGGGGCGGTGAACATCTCCATGGCGAATTCGGAAATCTGTGCGACCATCCATGCCAGAAGAAGGATCGAGGCCAGGAGCATGGCGATGATCTTGGGCACGAAGCTCAGTGTCTGCTCCTGGACCTGCGTCACAGCCTGGATGAGACTCACGATGAGTCCGACGATCAGACCGACACCAAGCACAGGTGTCGCGAGAATCAGCGTGTAGTACAACGCGACTCTGACAGCGTCGAGTACGTCACCCTCCATCATTCCGACCCTCCACTGTTGATCAGACTGTTCACGGCCCGGCCCCCGATAGTCCGCCAATCACGTGCTGAAGCGTCTCGGGCTGATACACACCGGTCATCAGCGATCCCACCAGCAGTGACCATCCATCAACCAGAACGAAGAGCAGTATCTTGAACGGCAGCGAGATGAGCACCGGTGGCAACATCAGCATGCCCATCGAAACCAGCATGCTGGCTATGACCAGATCGATCACGAGAAACGGAAGAAACACGCGGAAACCGATCAGGAACGCCACCTTGAGCTCACTGAGAATGAATGCCGGTATCAGGGTCACCATGTCCACGTCGGATCGATCGAGCTCACCGGGATCCGAGGTGTCGACACCTCGATAGTTGAGCATCATGTAGACACCGGACCAGTTTCCCGTCGCCTCTATCTGACCGAACATGTAATCACGCAAAGGCTGCTTGGTTCGCTGCCATGCTTCCTCGTAGCTGGTCACTTCGCCATCGGCGTATGGCTTGATGCCATTGGCGTACATCGCCTCGAGAGTCGGCGCCATCACGACGAAGGTTATGAAGAGGCTCAGTCCCAGCAGAACCTGGGTGGGCGGAAGCCCCTGGGTTCCAAGTGCCTGCCTGAGCAGCCCGAGCACGATGATGATCCGGGTGAAGCAGGTGCACAACAGCAGAATCGAGGGCGCCAACGCCAGAACCGTCAGAAGGACGAGGATGTTCAAGGTGCTCGAGAGCTGGCCATCCAGCCCCGGAACGACTTCGGAGGCGTTTTCGAGCATCTCGATCGGATTGATGGCCGGCGGTGTCGAAGGAGACCGAGGTGGTGTCGCCGTCTGAGCAAGCGTGGCGGCTGGTGCCAGGAAGAGCACGAACACGCCTATGAAAACCTGCATCAGGAGCTTCATCAGGAAGTGCCTCGCCAACCCGGCAGCCGAAGACGCCCTGGGCGAATTCCACTCCTCGTCGTCGAACGGGGCGCACGGGTCAGATCCACCACACCGTCTGAAGCGGCGGCAGCCGCTTCAGCCAGTTCCTGCTGGAAGTCGCCATCCGATCGGGGCTCGTTGCCACTGAGTGCCTGCTTGAGTCGTGCGACCTCATCCTCGCCGGTGATCTCGGAGAGAGTACGCATGTCGCCCCCAC
Organism: Phycisphaerales bacterium UBA3158; assembly: GCA_002364555.1. GTDB lineage: Bacteria > Planctomycetota > Phycisphaerae > Phycisphaerales > SM1A02 > UBA1668. The sequence goes on from DEYM01000054.1 coordinate 22,377, forward strand.
CCTGATGAGCGACGATGAAACGATTACCGACCTGGAGAATCACGATCTGCTGACCGCGCGCCACTGGATAGCGGGCGTGTATCTGCACGACGCCGGAAGGTCGCTTCGCCGAGAGGCCGCCCCCCATTCGACGCAGCATGTACCGCATGGCCAGCAGCAGCATCACCACGCCCAGCAATGCGGCGCCGACTCTGGCGAACTCGATGAGCCCCGGCATGAACCCCTCATCCATCTCCGCCTGACCGTCCACCACGTTGACCATCGCCGTTCCCAGGGGCAACTGCTCCTGAACAGGCAGAATGGGTGTGTCAGCGACGGGCTGGCCCATGAGGAGGGTCGATCCCGACAGGATGACGCCGAGGAGACACATCATCAGAAAACGAGCTATCTGGGGTGCGGTCGTTGCCATCCTGGCTCCGCTGGCTGAATCCTTTCAGCCATTTTCATCTGTTTCAATTCAGCACGATTCAGCTCGTACGGGATTCCATCACCTGCCCACTGGCATCCACCGGTGACAGGATTTCACTAATACGAATGCAGAAGGTCTCGTCGAGAACGAGCACCTCACCTCTGGCGACAGGTCTTCCATTGACCAGAATGTCCACCGGATCACCGGCAGCCTTGTCCAGTTCCACGACGGCACCCGACTGGAGATTCAGCACATCCTCGACATACATTCTGGTCCGTCCAAGTTCGACGGTCATCGCCAGATGCACATCCGAGAGCATCGAGAGATCGTTGGGACCTGCTGAAGAGACCACCGGACCACTCAGCTCGGGCGCGGCCATTCCACTGGCGGCTCGTTGCGAGGAGGTGAACTTCAGTCGTTGTGCGGCTTCCTGAACCTGCTTCATGGCCTCGGTAGCCATCTCTTCGGCGGTGGGAACCGTCTCAGCCGTACCTGGTAGTCCCGAGGCGGAAGTCGGCAATTCTTGCGCTTCTTCGGCAGAAGACTGCAGTTGGTTCGATTCTGAATCCGTGTGCTCGGCCATCCTGGCTCCTCCGCACGACAAACCTATGACAAGATCGCTCGGTGCTGGACCTCCCTGTCCAAAGTCACATCCGAGGCGTATCCCGATGAACAAACCGCCCAGCCAGGCGGTGTCGACATCGGACAACACTGTTCATCGGCCCTCTGGGGTGGTTTACTGGAGAATGAGGTGATAGATCCGGGTTCACTCCACCGGAAAACCGGTGCCCGAGATGATGATCGCGCGATGAACCAGAGGGCCACCTGTGATCGAACTGCGTCCAAATCGATCAAGCATGAGATCCTCGTAGCGACGTGACATCGTTTCCAGACTCGGCTCATCCAGATGCGCAGGATCTGCCGATCGCCATCCGTGAACCAGTTCGGCCCTGAGTTCATGGCCACACCTCGAGAGCTCCTCCCTCAAGCTGGTGGCATCTCCGGCAGCTACCTGAATGACCACCTCGACGTCGTAGACGCGGGTCAGACCCGATTGTCTGTTCTGAAGACGTTCGTCGAGAAGTGGTATCTCGATCATGATCTGCTCGACTGGAGCCTGAACGAATTCCAGATCATCCGCGATCGCCCCTCCGGGGGTTCCGAAGATGAACAGAAGACCAGCTGCGGCAGCCACTTCAAGAATGGCCGTCGTGACAGCCGCTCGGGTCAACCATCGGCGGCGACCAGCTCTGGGCTTCGTATCCTCTGTGTATTCAGTCCTCATTGGTTACCTCTCCGGATTTCATGGTGATGCAGATTCCGTGATCAAGGCCGTTCGAACAGGCCCGGTTGGCTCGAGTAGATCTTCGGTCAGCACGATGTCGACGCGACGATGCTCCGCCATTTCCGACTCGAGATAGGCTCTTGGATTCAAGGGTTCACGCGATCCGACTGCTTCGATCCTGAACAGCCGGTCATCGATCCCGGTCTCCATGAGGATCTCTCGCACGGCCATGGCCCTGTGAAAGCTCAACTCGTCCAGACTCCTCCAGGGCGATGAAGGCGATAGATACTTGTTGGCGGCATGGCCACGGACCACGATTCGATTTCGACGACCGGCCAGGAGCGGGGCCAGATCGACGACCGCATGTCGGCCTGTTCCCGTGAGTTCGGCCGAACCCGCCTCGAACATGGCAGGACCACCAAGCGTGAACTGCAGGCCGGCTGGAACAGTCAATACCCTGGCCTGGAGCCCCTTGGGACCCTGATCCTCTGAATGACTTCTGTTTATCTCCAGTTCATCTCGGCGTGCCGTCACTTCCTCCAGAGACTGGATCATGCTCTGCAGGGGAACATCGTCCGTGGGGAGAACACCGATCTTGCCGGTGAAACCGAAGGCGGTCTTCACGGCATTGGCGACGCGCTGATACTCACGATCTCTCTTGAGTTCGGAAAACATCTGCAACAGTATGAAGAAGCACAGCAGGAGGGCCATCATGTCCGCGAAGGTGATGATCCATGCAGGCGATCCTTCCTTGTTGTTACGACGAATTGGAATCATGCAGCCTGACTCATGTAGGACTGGACTCTTGAGCGAGGCGGCAGGAAGGTACGCAACTTCGAATCCACGTGGCGAGGATTGTCACCGGCCTGGATACCCAGAACCCCCTGAATAGCCATGGTTCGAACCAGCACCTCTTCGGATGTGCGGGCAGCAAGCTTGTCGGCGAGCGGGAGGAACACGAGATTGGCGAGCAGCGCCCCGTAGAGCGTCGTCAGCAGGGCAGCCGCCATGCCGGCACCGATGGCCGATGGATCATCCATATTCGCCAGCATCGCCACGAGACCGATGACCGTGCCGATCATTCCAAAGGCGGGCGCATACTTTCCGAGCTGCTCGAAGAGACTGCGTCCGGCCTCGTGTCTTTCGACCAGAACATCAAGCTCCGTCTCGAGGACGGATCGTATCGTCGCCGGATCAGCACCATCGATGGCCAACTGAACCCCTCTGACGAGAAATGGATCGTCGATCTCCGCCAAGGCACCTTCCAGAGCCAGCACACCCTCGCGACGGGCAAGCTCGGAAAGCTCGACCAGACGCGAGATCTGCTCCTGAGGTGAAATACTCTTATGGACGATCGCCTTCAGACTCACCTTGTGAACCCGGAAGAACCGTCGAATCGGGACGGAGGTCATGGTGGCGGCACCAGCCCCACCGAGAACGATCAGCAGCGCCAACGGATCGACATAGGCTCCAAATGAACCTCCCAGAAGGAGGGCCAGGCCCACACATGCACCGCCGAGCAACAATCCTGTAATGGTGGATAGATCCACGTCCGTACCTCCTGCTCTCATTCCCGGACCCTGCCACAGAGGCTGGATCGCTTTACGGGACGGGGATTCGCATCGGCGGGACGAACAGGCGACTTGAGCGAGATGATCAAGAGACCTGATGATCAAGGTCGAGCATGGCTCTGTTGGGTACCATGGGGGGCATGACGTACCGCTCGATGAATCATATTTTTTCGTCAGTGCTTCTACTGAGTCTTCTACTGCCCGCTTCAAACGCATGGGCGCAGAAGGACTTCAAGCTGGATGAGTCGGATAATTGGGAGCTCGTGAAGCAACCAGACCCCAGTTCGCCAGCTGGCGCCCTGGCTCGCGCTCGGGAACTCCTGGCCAGTGGCCAGCCCGACAGGGCCTATAACATGGCGTATCGCTGGCTGGAAAGGCATGGCGATTCATCCCTTGCCGCCGACGCCTATCTGCTTCGGGCCGACTCCATGGTCGCGATGGGCGACTACTACGAGTCGCTGTACGACTACGAGTTCGTGATTCGTCGCTACCCCGCTTCGCCGACCTTCACACTGGCCCTGACAAGAGAACTGGAGATCGCTTCGCTGTTCGCCAATGGAACTCGAAGAAAGATCTTCGGATTGCGCATCGGCGATGCAAGCGATGAAGCCGAGGAACTCTTCATCCGGATCCAGGAACGGGCTCCCGGCAGTCAGATTGCGGAACAAGCCGGCATCGAACTCGCCGACATGTACTTTCGTCAACGTCGCATGGAACTGGCGGCCGACATGTACGCCATCTTCCTCGAGAAGTACCCAAAGTCGCCGTTCATAGACAAGGCGCGTAGAAGACTCATCTACGCCAACATCGCGACCTTCAAGGGACCGCAGTTCGATATCGTCGGGTTGCGTGAGGCCAAGCGTGAACTGCAACAGCTCATCGCGATGAGGCCTGCAGAGGCCGAGAGAATCGGCGCCCAGGCCTTGATCAACAGAATCATCGAGTCCGAGGCCACAAAGCTGCTCACCACGGCGGAATGGTACAACCGGGTCGGTGATCCGATTGCCGCCGAATTCTTCATTCGCAACATGGTCGAACGCTATCCACGCACCGCCGCGACCGTCAGAGCGCTCGAGATCATTCCCGGAATCCTCACCCAGCTGCCCGAGACGATCCTCGCCTCGGCCCCCAACTACGCGATGCTGCGTGAAGGCCTGGTCGATTTCGATCGAGCCATCCTGCTCGATCCACCCAAGGTGACGATAGAGGGTGAGCGGCCGATGGCCAGTCGGCAGGAACCACCAATCATCCGTGAAGGCAACGACATGCCTCCGGAAGGCACGGAAGCAGCCGAGGCACTGAAGGAACAGATGCGTCGAGCGGAATCACCAGTCAACATACCGCTGGGTCAACCGATGCCGATCCCGCCCGGAGATGATCCGTGATGAAGAGCCCGTTGTTCATTTGGATACTTCTCGGTTGCGCGGTCTCGCTGGCCGGCTGTAATGCCGATCCGACCAAGGGATGGTCCAACACATCCATCTTCACTTCACAGGTCAAGACGGTGGCGGTACCCATCGCGCAGAACACGACCCAGTATCGCCAGATGGGATTTCTCCTCACAGATGCCGTGATCAAGGAAATCGAATCGCGGACTCCCTGGAAGGTCACCTACACGAGCCGGGCCGATACGGTTCTGAACATGACCATCAACGACGTCCAGCTGCAGACCATCTCACTCTCGGATCTGACAGGACTCAACGAGGAAGTCGTGGTTTCCCTCAATATAGATTTCAACTGGGATGATCTGGAAAGCAACCAGACGATCTTCGCCAGACAGGGATTCTCGGCCGGAGGCCTCTTTGTGGCCTCAAACCCCTCCGGGGAGACCATTCAGGTCGGGGAATTCCAAGTGATACAGCAGATGGCCACCGATATTGTCGATGAGATGGCCGCGTCCTGGTAGATAACGACCCGAGAAGCCTCGGGCGACGTATCATGACCAAACCGCATTAACCGATCATCTGGGGCTATTTCGGCCAGCAGACATCGGCGCAGAGGCCAGCATGTCAAGCAATCAAACACCAAAGAACGATCCGGGTCAGAAATCTCCAGGCAAGAGCCCTCAAACACCTCCACCCAATCGAATGGGTCGGGGGCTGCTCAGTTGGGTGATCGTGATCGGAATTCTGATCGTCTTCTTCGCCCTGATGAACGCCAGCCCGACCGGTGATCAGGTGGACAGCTGGGGCAAGTTCAAGAATCTCGTCGATCCAGAGACGGGTGTCGTGTGGGAGACGAGTCCCGGCAGCCCAAAGCCCGTCGAGATCCAGAACGATCGAATCGTCGCATACATCGCGCCCGGCAAGGGACCCAATCAAACGGACAAGCCCCGTCCGGCCTTCGTCTCCATCGATGCGAGCAACCGGGACTACTTCCGCGATCAGCTCTCCGGACTCGGTGTCGACCATGTCAACAACACCGGCACCAGCATCTGGAGTCAACTCCTTCTGGCAGTCGGTCCGTTCCTCATCATCGTCATCATCATCTGGTTCCTGATCGCCCGTTCGATGCGTGGTGCCGGAGGTGGGCCCGGTGGAATGCTCGGCAGCTTTGGAAAATCACGCCACCGCATCTCCAACAAGGATGCCAGCAAGGTTCGCTTCAACGATGTCCAGGGAATCACGGAAGCCAAGGACGAAGTGCAGGAAATCGTCCAGTTCCTGAAGAACCCACGGAAATTCCAGAGACTCGGAGGACGCATTCCTCGAGGAGTCCTTCTGGTCGGCCCTCCCGGTTGCGGCAAGACGCTGCTGGCCAAGGCCATCGCCGGAGAGGCGGACGCCCCCTTCTTCTCGATCTCGGGTTCCGACTTCGTGGAGATGTTCGTCGGCGTCGGCGCCAGCCGGGTCCGCGACCTCTTCAAGCAGGCCAAGGAGAATTCACCCTGCATCATCTTCCTCGATGAGATCGACGCCGTCGGTCGGCGACGAGGCGGAGGCATGTCCTCCGGCGGCAATGATGAACGCGAACAGACACTCAACGCCATCCTCGTCGAGATGGATGGATTCGAGGCGACCGACCAGGTCATCGTCATCGCCGCGACAAACCGAAGCGATGTCCTCGATCCCGCTCTGACCAGACCAGGTCGCTTCGACCGGCAGGTCCAGGTCACGCTTCCCGATCTCGAGGGCAGATATCGAATACTCGACGTGCACTCCAAGAAGATCAAGCTGGCTGAGGGTGTCGAGCTCAACAAGATCGCTCGTGGAACGCCCGGCTATTCAGGCGCCGATCTGGCCGCCCTGATCAATGAAGCCGCCATTCTCGCGACGCTCGACAGCAAGGACTGTGTCGAGCAGCATGATCTCGAGGAAGCTCGCGACAAGATCCGGTTCGGTCGTGAACGCAAGGGCCGCCACATGGATGAGGAGGATCGCATCCTCGTCGCCTATCACGAGGCAGGCCACGCCGCGCTTCAGGCGATGCTCGAGGACGCCGACCCGTTGCACAAGGTGACCATCATCGGCCGCGGCCCCTACGGAGGCGCCTCGTTCAGTCTTCCCGAGAAGGATCGTCATGGGTACGGCAGGCGTTGGCTCGATGCCGAACTCCGGATCATGTGCGGCGGTCGCATCGCGGAACAGAGAAAGACCGGCGACATGTCGTCCGGAGCCGCCATGGACATCCAGATGGCGACCAATCTCGCTCGATCCATGGTTCTCGAATGGGGCATGTCCGATCGGCTCGGCTTCGTGAACTACAACCGGGACGATCAGCGAGATGGACTGGTTCTGGACAAGGACCACTCTCCCGAAACCGCCAGGATCATCGACGAGGAGATCAAGCGGCTCATCGACACGGCCTATGACGATGCCACGAAGATGATTTCCGAGAACTGGGACAAGGTTGAGGCCATCGCCCAGGCATTGCTGAAGTACGAGACGATCCAGAGTCAGGAGGTACTCGATCTCATCGACGGCAAGCGTATCGATCGCCCCACGGTCAGCGACCTGCTTGATGAGGAATCAGCCAGCATCGATCCGCCAAGCCCATCGAACACCGATGGTGAACTCGGTGATGATCCCGCCGGTGGACTCGTGCCGTCTCCCGCCTGACCGACACTCGTTCAATTCAACGTACAACGACAGCGGCCTCGTCAAGTGACGAGGCCGCTGTACGTGTGGTGTAGTTCTTTCCCGAGTCCGGTTCGATCAGCAGTCTTCGCCGAACACACCCAGGAGATCGAGGAGGTCGTTCACATCGACCTGATTGTCTTCATTGATGTCGGCATCGCAGCCGGCGCTGCAGTCCTGACCGAATTCACCAAGCAGCTGGAGAAGATCGTCGACCGTGATGCTTTCGTCTCCGTTGATGTCGCCGAAGCAATCGAGCACATCGCCGCCGATTTCAAGCGAGCCGACCATGCCGAAGCCGCAGTGAGGCTGGCAGAAGTAGTTCTGGGTCGTGCCTGCCATATCCTCCGGCACACGCCAGAGAATCGCGCCGTTCGTCGCCGAAAGCGAATCGTTGAGGGTGCCGTCCGACACGCAGTCCTCGCCGAAGGTGACCGTATGGGTTCCCCCGCCATGTTCCCAGATGACCGTGTCACCGGGATTGACTGAGAGCACCGCAGGTTCGTAGGCGAAGCCGTTGGTCGAAATGATGTGAGTGACACCGTTGCCACCCAGGATGAGTGCTCCGTACTGGTTGCCGCTGGTGCAGTGGCCGCCGATGCTGCAGTAGTACTCGATGGTCTCTGTCGCATCTGATGGAACCGTCCAACTGAAGGTCAGGTTCGAGGAGTTGAGTGTCGGAGAGGTGATCTCGCCGTCCGGACTTCCACACTCATCACCACTGATGACGTTGTGGCTGCCACCGACACGAGTCCAGTTGATGGTGTCTCCGGGCATGACTTCGAGCCATTGGGGGTCGTAGTAGGTACTGCCCACTTCGACCTCGTAGGTCTCGGACAGACCGGCCGAGCTCATCGCCAGCGAAGTCAGGACTGCGGTAATCAGCGTCTTGTTCATGATTCCAAATTCCTCTCTAAGTCCATGCACTTGAAAAGCCCGTGACCATCCGGAACCTGAGGTCCTCCGTCGAAGGCGTTCATCACTGTAGCCTGACTATTGAATGGAATGAACCTCTAAATCCCCATTCGGGACACCTCGATGAGGCTCCCCTGGCCTCAATCGCCCAGAAGCTTCTTTCGACGCAGGATGTGGTGATAGTGCTGGGCAAAGCGGTGAGCCTCGTCGCGAATGGCCTGACACAGCTTCAAACCGGGATTTACCCGGCCCAGACGAATGGGCTCTGGTCGATCCTGCACCCAGATCAGCTCCTCCTTCTTGGCCAGGGAAATGACCAGCGGTGGCTGTTCGGACATGTCTGAAAAAGCTTCCATGGCAGCATTGAGCTGCCCCAGACCACCATCTATGAGGATGACATCCGGATACAGCTCCTGCCCCTGACCAGCTTCTCGATATCGACGTCTGACGACTTCCTGAATGGCTGCGTAGTCATCGTTCCTGACCGACTTGATCCTGTATCGGCGGTATCCCTCCTTGAAGGGACGTCCGTCGATGAAGCAGACCTTGGAACCGACCGTTTCATCACCACCCAGATGGGCGATGTCGATGGCTTCCATGCAGCGGATGGGATGCTCCTCGCCGAGTGTGCGTTGAAGCGACTTCAAGCCGGCACTGGGATCGGTGGCGAACACAGTCACTTCAGGCTGCCACTCGTCGGCCCCACCTTCTCCGCGCTCATCGAGACGTTCGATCGCCTTGACCTGATCGCGAAGACTGGCTGCTCGCTCGTAGTCCATGGACTTCGAAGCCGAATCCATCGCTTCCCGAAGCTCCTTCAGCACCTGCTTTCGCTGGGAACCGAGAAAACGCAGAAGTCGACTGATGTCTTCTCCGTAGTTCTTCGAATCGATGCGATCGGCACACGGCGCAGAACAGAGTTCGATGGCATGCAGCAGACAGGGTCGGAAGAAGCGATTCTCCTCCGCACCTTCGACGATATCCAGATGACAGGTCCTGAAACGAAAGATCCGCTGCATGACCTGAACGGCTTCTCGCAACGCGCCCGAGGATGAAAACGGCCCGAAGACTCTGGCTCGCTTGAAGGCGGGATCCTGGGGATTGCGGGTGATGTACAGACCGGGGAACGCCTCACGTGTGGTGATGGCCAGATACGGATAGGACTTGCCGTCCTTGAGCATGACATTGAAACGTGGCTGGATGTCCTTGATCAGACGCGCCTCGACGAGCAATGCCTCCCATTCGCTTTCGGCTTCGATGAACTCGATGTCCCGAATCAGTTCGATCATCGGCTGCTTGCGTGAACCCAGATTCGCCGAGGCCGTGAAATAGGATCCCACCCGACTTCTGAGCGAGGAGGCCTTCCCGACATAGAGAACCTCACCGCTGCCATCCTTGAACAGATAGACACCTGCCCCATCCGGAAGCTGCTTGGACTTGCGAGAAAGTGCTTCACGTCCGGCTAATGGCTGAGATTGGCTCTCATCGCTGCTTGAATGACCATTGGAATCCACCATTGCAGTCATCGTATAGGGGCACCATCCCCCAAGGCATGCCAGAAGTGCGTATAAGGGCTTCTTATGGCCATAATCGGGTTGGCAGCCGGAACTTGAAGGGTATACTGGTTGGTTCGTTAGCAATCCCTTCTCGTCTTGAGATGACGAGATCAGTTCTTTTCTTTCAAGAGGAAATATCCATGAAGACCATGATCGCAACATTCGGAATCTGCCTTGCAATGGCTGTCGCTGGCTGTGCCCAGAAGGCCGACACCAACACCACGCTCGCAGCATTCGACGATGCACCATCCACTAGCTGCTGTGCAAGCAAGACAGCTGCTACCGGCTGCCCAATGACCGCCAAGATGACCACTGCCTCCACTTCGACCTGCTCGAAGACGGCTGCTTCATCCGGCTGCTGCGCAAGCAAGAAGATGATGACCACCAAGAGCGACACTGTCAGCAACTGATAGCTCGCCTTGGTCCAAGATCACGTATGCTCATCACCCTCGTGGATTTTCCACGAGGGTGATGTACTTCATGGCTTCTGGCAGGAGAGACACCCTTGAGTTCAATGCTGATCCATGGCGGAACGATCATCGATCCCGCCGCTGGTATTCACGCCAGTGGTGACGTGCTCATCAGGGATGGTCGGATCGAAGCGATCGAACTCGAGAGATCGCTCGAGAGGACAGCCGATCGGATCATCGACGCCCAGGGCTGTCTGGTGACGCCTGGCCTCATTGATCCGCATGTCCATCTTCGGGAACCCTCCCAAGGTCAGCAACATCGTGAAACGATCGCGATCGGCGCGGCCGCCGCGCTCGCCGGTGGATTCACGACCGTGTGCAGCATGCCCAACACACTGCCGCCACCGGACTCCGTGCAACGTGTCAAGGATCTTGTCGCAAGGGGCCTTTCAGCCGATCAAGCGAGAGTCTTCCCGGTCGCTTGCGGAACCATGGATCGAGCCGGTGAATCCCCCACCGATGTCGCCAGTCTGATCTCAGCGGGCGCCTGCGGGATCTCCGATGACGGCGATGGCATCGCCGATGATTCGGTGATGGACGTCATACTGGAACGAGTAGCCGCCGCCGACACGTGCTTCATGCAGCACTGCCAGGATCCGGAGATGACACCCGGTGCGGCCATGAATGAAGGCGATCTGTCCATCAGACTCGGACTTGGCGGATGGCCCCGAGAAGCCGAGACCAGCATGATCCGACGTGATGTGGAACTCAACAGAAAGCATGGCGCGAGATATCACGCCCAGCATCTGAGTTGCGCAGAGAGTGTGGACGCGATCGCGAAAGCCCGACAAGACGGACAACCCGTCACGGCGGAGGCCAGTCCCCATCACCTGCTGCTGACGGAAGATGCCTGTGCCGGCTACGACTCCGTGTTCAAGGTGAACCCGCCCCTTCGAACGAAGGCGGATATCGAAGCCATCAAACTCGGCATCTCCAAGGGCTCGATCACCATTCTGGCGACCGATCAGGCACCACATCCACCCCAGGCCAAGATGACGGATTTCGCCGCCGCCGCCTTCGGAATGGTCTCTCTCGAATGCGCCCTTCCGCTCTACAAACGGGCATTGGTCGACGACGGTGTCATCGACTGGCCCAGACTGATCGCGATGATGACCGTTGAGCCCGCTGCTCTGGTGGGACTCGGACATCTTGGGCACCTCACGCCGGACGCCACGGCGGATCTGACAATTATCGATCCTGATCTCGAATGGACCATCTCAGCCGCTGAATTCGTCACCACGGGCCGAAATTGCCCCTTTGAAGGCTGGAATGTTACCGGACGTGCCATCTGCAGCATTGTCGCCGGCAAACCCCGATGGAGCCTTCCGGGCGATTCCAGGGTCACATTGCAGGACAGGGCATTGAACCACTAACTGAGGTCCGTTACGATGGTCCTCTTACTCGTGGGTCGGGACGTATCCCAACCCGCGTGCCGATATCTCCGATTCCAGAGCCCTCACGTGGGTGGGCTCAGGAATCTCATCTGTTCGGACCGTACTTCACGGTCAACTACAAGCGCCCATGTGCAGTCAGCGGTTAATCCGCCCCACGTTGACCTGCCGGTGTCGCTGAAAAGGACAACACTCATGTCCGATACGCTCGTACAGGATCTTCTAGAAGCAGGCATTCACTTCGGTCAACGCCGCAGTGCCTGGAACCCGAAGATGAAACCCTACATCTGGGGTGCTCGAAACAAGATTCACATCATCGATATCCGCGAGACCATCCGCGGCCTGATGCTTGCCAAGCGATTCATCACCAAGACCGTCCAGAACGGCAAGGATGTATGTTTCATCGGAACCAAGCGTCAGGCTCGTGATGCTGTCCAGACTCAGGCATCGGACGTCAACATGCCATGGGTCGTGGAACGCTGGCTCGGCGGTACGCTGACGAACTTCCGAACCATTCGTGAACGACTTCGTCGACTCGAGGAGCTCGAAGGCCTGGTCGAATCAGGTGAAATCGAATCCTATTCGAAGAAGATGACCTCGCAGCTCATGCGTGAGAAGCGGAAGATCACCCGCAACCTCGAAGGCATCCGAAACATGACCAAGCTTCCAGGAGCACTGGTCGTCATCGATACCAGCCGGGAAATGAATGCCTTGCGTGAAGCCAAGGCACTGAGAATCCCGACGATCGCCCTCATCGATACCGATGGCGATCCGAATGTCGCGGACCTTCCCATTCCAGGAAACGATGACTCGATGCGATCCATCGATGTGATCATGAGGGAATTGACAGCCGCTGTTCGAGATGGCATCAACCAGCGTGCTGCCGAAGTCCAGAAGGACGAATCCGCACAGGAAGACGTCTCCAACGAACAGGGTGAGAAGTCCAAGCGTTCCTCATCAAGAAGTCGTTTCCGAGGCATCGCTTCTGCTTCCGCCACAGCGGAAGCCCCTGCCGAAGCC
>DEYM01000054.1:35400-39043 GCA_002364555.1 Phycisphaerales bacterium UBA3158
GAAGCCCCTGCCGAAGCCGCCGCCCCCACGCCCTCACCTGCACCTGCACCTGAAGGCGAATCCGCCCCAACTTCGTGATTGATCCAATCGATTCTCGATCCTGACTTACTAGAGATCTGAACCAGGAGTACTGACCGTGAGCATTGCTGCAAAGGATGTGATGTCCCTTCGTCAGAAGACCGGACTTGGCATGATGGACTGCAAGGAGGCCTTGAAGGCCACCGATGGAGACATGGCCGCTGCCGAGGAGTGGATTCGCAAGAAGCGCAAGGGCAAGATGGACAAGCGTACGGAACGCACCACCGGTGAAGGGCGAATCGGCATTCTCGTCGATGGAAGCTCAGCGGTCATCGTCGAAATCAAGACAGAGACCGACTTCACCGCCAAGAACGAGGACTTCATCACGATGGTCGATGGCATCTGCAAGATCGCCATGGACCATCCTGCTGGCGATGTCGCCGTCAACGACGACATCCAGAAGCTCGTCGACGATGTCCGGATCAAGACCGGTGAAAACGCCAACTACACCAGAGGCCAGAAGTTCGAAGGCGGCGGCTACGGCAGCTATGTCCATCATGATGGCAAGCGAGCCTGTCTCCTTCGTGTCGAGGGGACCGTCGACGACGATGTCCTCAAGGGCATCTGTCAACACATCGTGTTCCATGACCCGGATGCCATCGGACCCGATGATGTCTCGGAAGAGCAGCTTGACCTGATCCGCAACAAGGGTTTGGCCGAGGCCAAGGAATCGGGCAAGAACGACGAGATCGCCGGCAAGATCGCCGAAGGCAAGGTTAGGAAGTTCCTCGAGGAGAACACCCTGATCAAGCAGAAGTACGTCCTCGACGAGACCAAGACCATCGAGGGACTGCTTCCAGCAGATGCCAAGATCACCCACTTCGTGCGTTACACGCTCGGCGGATGAGTCCACTCGACATGATGTTTGCAAACTGCAGGCCGCTCCTCCGGGAGCGGCCTGTTCTATTCTTCCGGAACGTACTGCGATGTATGTCGATAGGTGACGGGCCCGCCCGTCGATCCCGATACCTGCTTGCCACTGGAGTCATAGCCTCGGCTCAGGAGCATCATTCGATTCGATCGGATCGCCACCTGACTCGTCTCATAGGCCACACCATGATGGGGTGATGTGCAACCATCACCCTCGGTTGCACCGGAGAATTCGTTGCCGTCGATCCTGCGGAGGACGATCATGCATCCCTTCAGATGGTCCAAGGCCTCCGGATGAAGTCCCCCCATGGAACCATTGCCTTGCCATGGTGCCGGAAAATCCAGAGGATTTCCCGGAATGGCATAGGCATGCATCGCGATAGCACCGTCCTTCATCACCTGAAGTCTGTAGATCCTCGCCTGCGTGGGATGATCACCCTCAAACCGACCGGGATGCTGGCTGTAGAACCAGGGACCGTCATCCAGATACTTCCAGATGCGTGCCTGGATAATCTGCTCTCCGGTGATCGACGACTCGAAGGTACCCGTGAGCCACTTCTCGACCGTTTCGATGTTCGAGCGAAGCTGCTTGCCATCTGGCATTCTCGAGGACTGGGCACAGCCATTGACGAGAGCCACGAGCAGGAGAACACACAACGAGGGAATGCGTGGATATGCCATGGGTGGATGATACCTCCGCCGATCCCCGGACCGTCAACATGATCAGTCGGCCGACAGCGTATCAGGCCCCTTGCCCGCTCTCTTTTCGTAGTGCCCGTCGCCCGCCTTCTCGTACTTGGTGAAACCGAGTCGATCCAGATTCTTGTTGGAGAGCTTCGACTTGGTCGTCGCATCGGACCAGTTGCCCGCGATGTTGGGTAGCGATGGAATACGACGGACTTCCACACCTGATTCCGGATGAGTCGTCAATGGATCATCCGACATCGGCTGGACGACCTCGAAGATCTCGCCCTCCGAACCATCCGCAGTGACGACTTGATAGGTATAGGTAGGCATGGCTTCAGTGTACTTGCGGATGAGGCACGGTGATTGGTTCGAAACCAGGATCGCGATCCATCTGCATCCGGCCGATACCTGCTGGCCGCCCACCCTTGCGTGGGTCGCTCGCTGGGAGGATGAGTCCGTTCGGCAGGATCTCGATCATCTGCACCTTGCCGACACTGGGCCGACTTCCGATGGAATACCCCATGCTCCGCATATCGTCGATGACCTGCGTGTTCGACCATCGTGTTTCGAAATCAAGTCGATCGGGCATCCACTGATGATGGAATCTCGGCTGATCCAACGCCTCCACCGGTGTCATCCCGAAGAGCAGGACATCGACGATCGCCTGAAGCGTTCCGTTGATGATCCTGGGACCTCCCGATGCACCGGCGATGAGACGAACTCGATCACCATCCATCACGATCGTCGGAGACATCGAGGAGATGGGACGCTTCCCCGGTGCCGGCAGATTGCCCTCGGATTGTCGAAGACCAAACGCATTGGCCTTGCCGGCAATGGTCGTGAAGTCGTCCATCTCGTCATTGAGCACGATTCCCCAATCGGGCACTCCGACCAGCGATCCGAAGGAGAGATTGATCGTTTCGGTACAGGAGACAGCTGATCCATCCGCGGTATACACGCAGAAATGACTTGTCCCGGAATCGTCAGGAGGCACGACTCCCATCTTCTCCCTGGACATGATCGAGTCCAGTTGGATGGACTCGGCGACGGTCTGCAGGCGATCCGGATCGAGCATGGCGCCGACCGGCACGGATACCTGAGTGCCGTCGGCCATGTACCTGGCCCTGTCCGCAAAGGCATGTCGCATGGATTCGACTACCAGATGAATCCATCGGGGCGATTCCGGGCTCACATCGTCGAGGTCATCCATTCGTCGATCGATGATTCCAAGCATGGCCTGCATGGCGATGCCGCCACTGCTGGGCGGTGGCATCGAGAGCAGATGATACCGATCGAGAACCACTTCACTCCTCAATGGTTTCTTCTCGTCGACACGATAGGAAGCGAGATCCTTCTTCGTCATGACACCACCGTGACGATGGACCGTCCTGACGATGGCATCCGCCACCTCGCCCTCGTAGAACGCCGATGGACCCTCCTTGGCGATCTTCCTGAGCAGCCTCCCCTGGGCAGGCTGCCTGATCATGTCCCCACGTTTCAGTTCTCCAGAATCGCAGAGATTGACCCAGAGCCATTGTGATGCCGACTGCAGTTCAGGATGCCTCTCACGGATACCGGCCACCCACTCGGCGGCTTCCAGCCACGCCTTGTTGACTTCGACACCCTGTTCGGCGGCCTCGATGGCGGGCTGCAGCAAAGTCGACCAGGACAAGGAGCCCCATTTCTCATGCGCGGCCCACAGTCCAGCCACCGTCCCGGGAACTCCGGAGGCTGCGCCTCCAAACCGACTCGATAGCGACGAACGATCCACATAGAAGTCGGGACCGACCGCTGCCGGGGCCCACTCACGATAATCCAGTGCCGCCTCGACCACGCCATGTGGACTGGTGGAGGGCAACCTGACCAGCATGAAGCCTCCACCACCGACGCCGCAACTGAATGGATCGACCACAGACAGACAGAAACTGGTCGCCACCGCGGCATCGACCGCGTTGCCGCCCTGACTGAGCATGTCCACACCCGCCTGGGAAGCAACGGGATGATCCGC
>DEYM01000054.1:39437-75470 GCA_002364555.1 Phycisphaerales bacterium UBA3158
GCGCCCAGCCAGAACAGATTCACGATGAGAAGCAGCAGTTTCATGGAGTCTCCACATCGACATGCTCACGTAGCAGATCGACTGCCGTCCGGATGTCCTCGACCCGACTGGAACCGGATTCACGCTCGATGATGGCCTCGACATCCTGATCCAACGATTGAACCACGGACAGGAAACGAGGCCAATCGACCTGCCCCTCGCCGACGACCATCTCGGTGCCCCATTCGCCAGAGACATCAGATGCCGTCGCATCCTTGATGTGGATCTGGAAGATGTGTTCCCTGAGCACCTCGACGGCTTCGACCGGATCACCCATCCCGTAGAGAATCATGTTGGCTGGATCGAAATTCACACCGACACTCGCATGATCGATCTCATCGAGCACCTCCAGCAACGTCGCCGCCGATTCCTGGCCTGTCTCGAATCCAAGGCGACAACCCTGAGCCGAGAAGATGGAGCCGAGCAAACGAAGACGCGACACCATCGATGCCCGCTCTTGATCCTCCCGATCATGCGGAAGAAAACCGGCATGGAGCGTCACCAGTTCAATACCGGAAGTACCAGCGAGTACCGCCATGGCGCGAGCCATGGCTTCGTTGGCGGGCCAGATGGCGGATGGTCGAATTCCACCCGTTCTGGCAATTGATTCCAGGGAGCTGTAGTCCTCCCCGACCGGGGCCATCATGCCGCTTGCTATTGAAATACCCGCCTCGGACAGGATTGGTATCACGTTTCCCCATCGATCCCGGTCACTGACAGCCGGTGACATCGCTATTTGGGTGTGATCGAGACCGGTAAGTTCAAGCCTTTTGACCAGATCCTCAGGGGAATCGGGCTGCAGGCTCCAAGAACAGACGCCCAGAGCTGATATTGGCATTTCATGCCTCCAATTGCGCGAAAGGTGGATTCCCTCCGGGCCATCAAGAGCGTAGGATGCTTACCCGACGACCTGACGTCAATGCCGGATACCAGACAAATCATGTCAAATCAAAAACCTGCCATGACATCCTCAGCTGCCACGCTTCCTGCCCCGAAGAGGTCTCTGTACAACCGCCTCGATGATTTCATCAGTCGGCTCAGTACGAAGAACAACTTCTGGCACCGTATCTGCTCGCTGATCTGGCTTCCCTTCGCCTGGCGATCCGGGATCACCATGAGACAGGTGGGTACGGATCGATTCACCGCGATTCTGCCCTTCAAGCGGGTCAACAGGAACTGGTACAACGCGATGGCCGGAGCCGCCCTGCTGGGCAACTCCGAAGTGGCCGCTGGAATGTTCGTGTTCAGCGAATGCGGGACCAACTACGCAGTCGTCTGCAAGGATATGCACTACAGGTTCCTGAGGCCCTGTCTGGGACCAGCCGTCTACGGCATCAATGATGGCGAGAACGCCTCACGCAGAATCCGTGAACTCATCGCCAAGGGCGGCGAGTTCAACATCGATCTGCAGATGGATGTGTCCCAGATCATCAAGGACAAGGGACGTCAGATGCGGGTCGGACGTTGCAATCTGACGTTCCACTGCACGCCCAAATCGATGTTCAGGCAACGTAAACGTCGAGCGTGAATACCCCGTCTTCTCAGCCGATGACGACTCCACTTCGCACCGTCGCCTCAACAGCAGGCTGGGGTCTCTTCCTGACCTCGAGCTGGACCTGGTGCATCGGCATGTGGCTTCCACTGGTCCTGATGACCCAGTACGGCTGGCCGGGCTTCTGGCTGTTTGCGATTCCAAACGTCCTTGGCTGTGCAGGCATGGGATATCTGATTCGATCTCGACGTCAGTCCGAGACTCTCGTGGCTCGACATCGTGGTCCGATGAGATGGTTCTCGGTCGCCACGATCGCCTACCAGCTGTTCTTCCTGGCCTTCATCTTCGGTGCCCGTGGCTGGATGCCCGGAGTGCTCGATGGAACGCTCCCGGGACTACTCGTCCCACTGTTGGCGTTCGCGATCGCTCTGGCGGCGAGCTGGCTGCCATGGAAGGCCTGGCCATGGTTGGGCTCGCTCGTCTTTCTGGCGACGATGGGTTCATGGGTAGCCACGGGAGATGGTTTCAGCGCAGCCATCGGCTCGTCGGGAACCGAACCGGAACTCGAACTGTGGCCGCTGGCACCGATCATCATCCTGGGCTTCATCGCCTGCCCGTGGCTTGATCCGACCTTCCATAGAGCCCGACAGATGGCGCCGAGCCGGCATGCCTTCGGCGTGTTCGGCATCTGCTTCTTCGCCGTCCTGCTGTTCGTGGCGACCTACTTCCGTTTCTATTCGTTCGAAGCCAGGGATCTGGTTCTTCCATTCCTGTTCTATCAGGCGACCTTCACCGTCAGTGCGCATCTGCGGGAGATACGGCTCCTCGAGGCGAAGGATGGCTGGGGAAGCACGTCGCTGCTGTCGATCATTTCACTGCTGGGCGTCGCCATCGGCTTCCTCATCTGGCTCACCTGCTGCTTCGACATCGCAAGAACCTGGCTGGACGACACCTATCTCCGATTTCTCGGGCTGTACGGACTGGTGTTCCCGGCGTGGATTCTGGCGTTCATGCTGGGCAATGCCAGACGCAACATCCTCACGATCAGCCTGCTGATCATCGGACTGCTCATCGCCATGCCCATGGCGGAGCTGGGCATGATCCACGACACGAGATGGTGGCTGCTGCCACCGGTGATCGTTGTCATGGCGACCGCCACGATCATCTCCGTCATCGGCGAAGACAGATCATCCGCCTGATCGCCGAGCACACCCCTGCTTGCCGAGACTTCCTCAGGCGGCCCCACAACACTTCTTGTATTTCTTGCCACTACCACATGGACACGGCTCGTTGCGACCGACCGTCACCGGTGCCGCAGCAGGCTGCTTTCTCATCGGTCTCGATCCGGCCGACTGGGCGGCGGCGATATCCGCCTGCTGTCGCTTCGTGCCAACAGCCGACACGGCGGCGGCGGCGGCAGCCACCGCTGATTCCGCTTCCGTTCGTTCTCGTGGCTGGGCCTGTGGCTGCTGCGGTTGTTGCGGTGGTTGCGGTGGTTGCTGGGCCTGGCCCTGCTCGGGCTGCTTGACCTGAGGCTGCAATCTCGCCTTGAAGATGAGATCAGTGACCTTGTCGCGAATCTCGCTGTACATCTCCTCGAACAGATTCGCACCCTCACGCTTGAATTCGATCCGGGGATCCCGCTGGGAGAAGCTGCGGTATCCGATCGATTCACGAAGCTGATCCATGGAGTGAAGATGGTCCTTCCATGCCCCATCGACGATCTGCAGCAGCACCCAGCGTTCGAACTGGAGCATCTCGAGACGCAGGAGCGCATCGACCTTCGCACGAGCGGCCAAAGCCAGGTTCTCTTCGCCAAGCGTTCGTTCATCATCCGTCAGGGCGCTTCCAATATGCTCCCGACACCACTGATCGAGTTCCTCCACGTCGTTGACCTCGGAGACCATGTTCCGGGCTCGCTGGTCACGACGATCGTCGTCCCACTTGTCCACTTCGAGCAGAAGGGCATCTCGTATCTCGACTGGATTGGCCGACGGCAGCGTCTCCGGCGTCCACTCCAACTCGTATCGGAGTCTCGCCCAACGGCAGAACTGCTCCAGGGCCTTCGCCGGATCCTGCTGAAGCATGGCCGTCGTCATGTCCATCGCGAAATCGACCGGGTAGACACGTTCCCGTTCCGCATAGAGTTCGTGAGCTCGTTCAAGAATCACTGATGCCGCCGGTTCGGGCTCGTCGACGCCATCGAATATCGAGGCGTCCCATTCGACTCCGAACTTCGAGGAGATCCACTTGGCCATTTCCTCCTTGGCATGCTCCGGCAGCAGGAAGGGATCGAGTGGCGACAGATCGGTCGATTCAACGAGCTCCTCGGCAGCGATGTTCATGACCCGGGAGATCTGGGCCTTGTTCATGTCCCGAATGTCGGAGACCTTCAACCCAGCCTTGAAATGAGAATTCGCCCAGTCGACGAGGCCTTGATAATCATCGCCATGCTCATCGCGTTCGACCATCTTCCCCTTGCCCAGATCGATGTCGTGGGAGAGGAATTCGGGAAGCGTGATGTCGATGATCGTTCCCGCCTCTTCGCGAGCCTCCCGCTGGACGAGCCGGTGCAGATCGCTGCGGTCCTTGCCTTTGAGCCGATCCGCATCTATCTCCACCCCGAGATGCTCACGGATCCATTCGCACATGCACAGGGATGGATAGCGTTCATCGAGAAAGCGATAGGCCGCATCGTTGATCGAGTTCTCGAGATGCTCGAAGATGAGCTCCTTGATGCCACGACCCTCCAGAACGTCCTGACGCATTCCGTAGAAGGAATGCCTCTGGAGATCCATCACCTCGTCGTATTCGAGAATGTTCTTCCTGATGAGGAAGTTGCGTTCCTCGACCTTTCGCTGAGCCTTGCCCACGGCCTTGGAGAGCATCGGATGCTCGATGGCATCCCCCTCCTTCATTCCCAGCTTGCTGAGGATCTTCAGCGTGGTGGGACCGGCGAACATCTTCATCAGATCATCCTCCAGACTCAGGAAGAAACGCGTGGAACCACGGTCTCCCTGACGACCGGAACGACCACGAAGCTGATTGTCGATTCGACGGGAATCATGACGCTCGGTGGCGATCACATGGAGTCCACCCAACGACTCGGTCGTCTTGAACTGCTCGATGCGATGCATCACACAGCCTCCGGATTCGTCCAGAGCCTCCATGAGATCCGCTTCCGAGAGCTTGTTCACCTTGTTGGATTTGCCCCAGCAATGCTTCGTGTACCAGGACTCGAGCAGTTTGCGATGGACGTCCTCGTCACTCATCGATTCGACATCGGCCTTGCGGCACTCCAACTCGGCAGGTGCCACATGACGGTAGACACGATTGCGTATCTCCTCCATTGACATCTCGGACGTGACGTCGCGTGGACAGATACCGCGACGTTTCCAATGGTTGATCAGATCGTCGAGCGTGATGGGCTGAAGCTTGATGTCGGTTCCACGACCCGCCATGTTGGTCGCGATCATGACGGCGCCCAGCTGACCGGCACCCTTGATGATCTCGGATTCACGATCATGCTGTTCGGCGTTGAGCACCTCGTGCTCGATCTTCCATCTCGATTTCAGTTCGTCGGAGAGCTCCTTGGATTTCTCGACACTGGTGGTTCCCACCAGAATCGGCCGCCCGACATCGTGGAACGTCTTGATCTCCTCCAGAATCGCGTTGTTCTTGTCCGGGGAGGTCAGGTACACGCGGTCGTCCCTGTCATACCTGATGACCGGGACATTGGTGGGTATGACCAGGACGTCCAGGCCGTAGATCTCGTAGAACTCGGTCGCCTCGGTATCGGCCGTACCGGTCATTCCCGCAAGCTTGTCGTAGAGCTTGAAGAAGTTCTGGATCGTGATGGTGGCCATGGTCTGTGTCTCCTGCTTGATAGGAACACTTTCCTTGGCTTCAACCGCCTGATGCAGCCCATCGGACCATTGCCTGCCGACCATCTTTCGACCGGTGTTCTGGTCGACGATCACAACCGACATGTCGCCGTTGTCGGCAGGCGTCACGATGTAGTCGCGATCACGCTGGTAGACCGTATGCGCACGAATCGACTGCTCCATGAGGTGAGGCAGATCGATGTTCTCGCCGACGTAGAAGGATCCTAATCCGGCTTCCTTCTGGGCTTCGGCGATCCCCTCATGGGTGAGGGTCGCACGCTTCTTGTCCAGTTCGACTTCATAGAACTGCCTGAACTGGTCGCGAGCCTCTTCAAGCTGCGGCAACTCCGCCTTGCGACTGTCGAGGTCCGACTTGAGATGGGGAATCTTGTCCTTGTCACGACTGTTTCGAATATCACCCTCGAGACCCGAGATCGACACGAGACACGACTGCACCTTGGTGTCGGCGGCATCCCACTTGACCTGCTTCTGCATGAGATGCTTGGCCAGTCGATCGGCCATTTCGTACCTGGGGGCATGTTCATGAGCCGGGCCGGAGATGATCAGGGGCGTCCTGGCCTCGTCGATGAGACTCGAATCCACCTCATCGACGATGGCGACCTGACGTTTTCGCTGAACCTGCTCGGCAACCGAAAGCTTCATGTTGTCTCGGAGATAGTCGAAACCGAATTCCGCCGTTGTTCCATACACGACGTCGCAGAAGTAGATCGCCTTCTTGAGTTGCGGTGGCTGCATGTGCTGTGGATGGATCGCTCCGGCCGTGAGCCCCATCGCATGGAAGAAGGGGAAGGTCCAGTCACGGTCACGTTTCACGAGATAGTCGTTGACCGTGACGACATGGACCTGATTGCCTTCGATCACAGACAGATAGCAGGCCAGCGGCGCCACGATGGTCTTGCCCTCACCAGTCTTCATCTCGGCGATCTGACCTTCGGAGAGAACGATGCCACCGATGATCTGGACGTCGAACGGCCTGGCCCTGAATGGAGGCTTGGAGACCGGATGCAGTTTCCTGACAGCCTCGTAGAGCGCTGGCGGGATGTCGACGAACTTCCACGAAGGTACCGGTTCCGTGCAGCCGAGGAAGTCCCGGGACTTTGTCTCGGGCTCGGTGGCGTCAATGGTCGCCTTGACCTGGTCGTAGAGTGATCTAGAGGAATCATCCAGGACGGATGGATCGAATTCACCTGATGGATCGAAGATGTTGCGGATACCGACCGATCGATCCATGCCTTCACGGGCAACCGCGAAGATCTCCGGAATCATCGCATTGACATCAGCGCCATCGGACACTCGATCCTTGAACTCCTGCGTCTTTGCGCGGAGTTCCGGATCGGTCAACTTGATCATGGCTGGTCCGAAACTGGATACCTCGTCGACGATGCGGAGATATCGCTTGACGAGACGCTCGTTACGTGTACCGAAGACCTTCTTGGCTACACCTGAAACAATGGGAACACCCATGGCCCACCTCATAATTAACTTGGCTATGAAAACTTGTGAATGACGACGAACGCGAGACCTGACGGCATCGATCGATGCCGGTGGATCACGCTCGTGGTGGCGGCAGATTCAATCGCCGACTGCCCATTCGCTGACATTCGAGCCGGATCAGTTCCGGCTGGATGACGCGAACCACACCAACCTCAGGAGACTGGAGCTGCTCATGGCCACAACCGTTGATGGCTGGATGATGCGAGGACAAGGCCAGAACGGAAAGAACGCGGGGGCCCGCCACCGGTCTGACGATGGTCGAAGGTCCGAGAGTTCCCGCCGTCGCGATCAGCACCATGGCCAGCAATGCCAGCGGTATGCCCCCCACAGGACAAGGCCTGTTGGCGGCGATGGAACAAAATTCGACATTCGAACGACTCATGTGTCGTACAGTGTACCCCGTAGACATGACAGACTCACCAAACAGTCTTGAACTTCAGGTAACCGGCATGCACTGCGGCGGCTGTGTCGCCAATGTCCAGAACGCCCTGGAAGGCCTCTCAGGGGCCACGAATGTGCAAGTCGATCTCCATCAGGCCATGGCGAGCATGGAAGGGGTGATCGACCCCTCGACCGCCATCAAGGCCATCGAGGCCAAGGGCTTCTCGGCCTCCATCCGGGAGACCAGCTGGACCCCGGTGACACTTCGCACCGATCTCGAACGAAGACAGCACTCCGCCGCCCAGAAATGGGGATGGCGGGCGGTGCTGGGACTGCTCGTATGGGTCCCCCTCGAGATCCTGCACTGGAGTCTGAACTCAGCGGATCATGCCTCGTGGTTGCCCTGGCTGATGTTCGGTGGTTCCACGCTGGCTGTTGTTCTCGTGGGGCATGGCTTCTTCCAATCTGCCCTTCGCGCCCTCAGGCGTGGTGGCACCAACATGGACACGCTCGTGTCGATCGGCGTGCTGACGGCCTGGTCCTATTCGGTGGTCCTGATGGTGCTGACGCTCGTGGGCGTTCGTCATGGCCAGATGACCTACTTTGCCGAGGCGTCGGCGCTTCTGGCCATCATCAGCCTCGGACACTGGCTCGAAGCCAGAGCCACGGCCAAAGCCGGATCCGCTGTTCGCTCATTGCTTGAAATGCAACCGGACACGGCGGAAAGACTGGACCACGATGAGCAGATCACCGAGGTCGCGATCGAGAAGATCTTCAAGGGCGATCGCCTTCTGGTCCGGCCGGGTGCACGCGTCGCTGTCGACGGCAGGATTCTCGAAGGCGTCTCAGAACTCGATGAATCGGTCGTCACTGGAGAACCGATTCCCGTCAAACGCCAGATTGGCGACCAGATAACGGCCGGCAGCATCAACACGACGGGTCGACTCATCGTCGAAGCGACCGTTGATGGGACCGGGACAACCGTGGCCAGAATCGCGGATCTGGTGACCCATGCCATCGCCTCCAAGGCCAATATCCAGCGATTGGCCGACAAGGCCAGCAGCATATTCGTCCCGGTGGTTCTCTCGATCGCGCTGCTGACCGTGGTTGGATGGTCGCTTGCCTCGATCATCACTGGTGACATCGGTCCGTTCCAGACAGGCCTCATAGCGGCCGTCACCGTGCTGGTGATCTCATGCCCATGCGCTCTTGGACTGGCTACCCCCATGGCGGTGATGGTCTCCGCCAGTGAAGCCGCCCGCAACGGGATACTCGTCAAGTCGGCAGTCGCGCTGGAAAGAGCGGGCCTTACCGAGGCCGTGATCTTCGACAAGACCGGAACACTCACCGCCGGGCAACCGCAGGTGGTCGATGTCCAGATCGAACCCGGGCAGGATCTCGATGAAGTCATTCGCCTGGCAGCAGCCGTCGAGTCGCCCAGCGAACATCCCATCGCCAGGGCAATCGTCAAGCATGCCTCGTCGAGATCGACTCGAATACCGTCCGTCACCGATTTCATGGCCCAGCCCGGTCAGGGCGTGTCCGGTCAGGTGGAGAACCGGCATGTACAGGTCATTCGAGATGCCGTTGCATCCTGTCGTGTGGTCGTGGACGATCAGACCATTGGAACGATCACCGTCTCCGATGAACTTCGAGAGGATGCCGTTCGAGCAGTTGCTCAACTACGAGCCCTCGATATCGATGTCCACATGCTCTCGGGTGATCGAAAACAGGCGGCACTTGAAATCGCCGGGCAGGCCGGCATCGCCGACGATCGGGTTCACGCCGAGCAGACACCCGAAGACAAGCAGCGGTGGATAGAACAATCTGCCAGCAGAACCATGATGGTCGGAGACGGCATCAACGATGCCGCAGCGCTCGCTGAAGCCGATGTCGGTGTCGCCATGGCGACCGGAACCAACATCGCGGTCGAGGCGGCCGACGTCATCATTCCGGGTGATCGTCTCACGAATCTGGCGAGAACCATCTCGATCGCCAGAATGACCAGGCGATTCATTCGACAGAATCTCTTCTTCGCCTTCGTCTACAACGCCACGCTCATACCGATCGCGGCCATTGGATTGCTGGGTGCCTCCGGACCGATCTGGGCCGCCATAGCCATGGGCCTCAGCGACGTGACGGTCATCGGCAATGCCTTACGACTCGGGGTTCGTCTGCGACGCATGAACAGGCGGGACCCGAACTCATGAGCCCCCAGTGTCTCAAATCCCCTAAATGACAGGGATAGATCGAGAACTTGGAACGTACCACTTGATATCAGGGACATTCACAGGCATTCTCTACTTGTTGCCAGCCATCACCGGGAGTCACACTGATGCCAACAGGGCTCAGCCGAATCAGCACCAAGGACTTTGACTACTGGGCAGCGCTGCACCTCCTTCAAAGAGCCGGATTCGGTGGAACGCCGTCACAGGTGTTCGAGTTGAAGAAAAAGGGTCCCGAGGACGCTGTCGACCATCTCCTTGAATTCGAGCAGGTCGAGGATGGTGGTGTCAACGCGAAGGTAGAAGGTCGATTCGACAACGACATCATGCGCAGCCTGACGGCCGATGAGCGGCGACAGCGTAATCAGGCCAGAAAGAACGGCAATGAGGCCGTGCTCGAACGATTCCGAAACGAACGACAGAAACGCCAACGAGCCGATCGTCGCCAACTCGCGGAGCTGCAGTCCTGGTGGATGGCCAGGATGATCGAGACACGGCGTCCCTTCCAGGAAAAGATGA
The DNA here is from genome assembly GCA_002364555.1 of Phycisphaerales bacterium UBA3158. Taxonomy (GTDB): domain Bacteria; phylum Planctomycetota; class Phycisphaerae; order Phycisphaerales; family SM1A02; genus UBA1668. The sequence goes on from DEYM01000054.1 coordinate 49,493, forward strand.
CGTTGTTCCTGCATGGACATTTCGCAACCGGCTATCGCGCCGTCGAAGACAGCTACCACATGTTCAAGCAGAACGAACTGTTTCGATCGAATGTCACCGGAAACTTCAGAGATGATCTCGTCCGGAACATCATCCGGGATCCGGCCATGATCAAGTATCTCAACAACAACCAGAACTCGCGAAGAGCCCCCAATGAGAATCTGGCCCGCGAACTCATGGAGCTCTTCACGCTGGGCGAAGGAAGAGGCTACACGGAGCAGGACATCAAGCAGGGCGCCAGAGCGCTCACAGGCTACACCTATCGCGATGACGAGTTCCAGTTCAATGCCGGCAACCATGACGACGAGATGAAGGTCATCTTCGGCAAGCGCGACAAATGGGACGGCGACGACTTCGTGGATCTCATCTTCGCTCGCAGCAGTGCCAGCGAATTCATCTGCGAAAAGCTCTATCGCTTCTATGTGAACGACTCGAGCAGCACGCTCGAGGGCCCGGCCAGGTCGGTGGTCCGGCAGATGGCCAAGACCTTCAAGGCTGACAATTTCGAACTCAAGCCGGTGCTGAGGAAACTGTTTCTCTCAAGGCACTTCTACGACGAATCGAACCGATCGGCCATCATCAAGTCGCCGGTCCAGCTCGTCGTCCAGGCGATCCGCTCGCTGGGGGCACCCGTTCGAGACGTGCCTCGCATCGTCCAATCCTGCTCCCTCATGGGCCAGGATCTCTTCAAGCCCCCATCGGTGAAGGGTTGGGATGGTGGCCGGAAGTGGATCAACACCTCCACGCTCTTCACGAGACAGAACACCCTGATCTACCTGCTCACCGGCAGAATGCCCGGCAGCAAGCCCTGGGACAACAACTCCAGCGAATTCGATGCGAGGCATCTGCTCGAACATCTCAGGGAACTGACCGATCGGGATCGCGAGCATGATGCCGTCGTCTACCTGTCACGCTTCGTCATCGGAACAGTGCCCGAGGAGAAGAGACTCGTCGAATGGGTCGACTATGTCCGTGAACGCGGTGGCATCGATGACAATCCGACCATCATCAATCTTCTGGCACTCATGACGGCAGCTCCCGAGTACCAACTCTGCTGAAATTCAGGAACCACACATGACCGATTCAACACAACACCCGTGGAGCCGTCGACTGTTCATACGCCAAGGCATGGCGCTGGCCTCCCTGGCGACGACCACACCGCTGTTCATCCAGCAGACGGCCGAAGGTGTCATGATTCCAATCGGATCAGCATTGAGCTCGATTCCCGGCATGCCTCAAGATCGCATTCTGGTGATCGTCCAGATGAGCGGCGGAAACGACGGGCTCAACACGGTCGTTCCATACGGACTCGACGACTACTACCGGCTTCGACCGACCATCGGCCTGAAGAAGCCCGGCTCTGGGGCCGATGCCGCACTTCAACTCAATCAGGCACAGGGAATAGGGCTCAATCCCGCGTTCTCAGGCCTTCAGGAACTGATGGATTCGGGCGTCGCCTCGATCGTCCAGGGGGTGGGCTATCCCAATCCGAATCGCTCCCACTTCTCCTCGATGGATATCTGGCACACGGGCAATCCCGATGGCAGACGCGGCAATGGATGGCTCGGTCGATACTTCGACAATGCATGCGGCGGCACGCCGAACCCGGAGATCGGCATTTCACTCGGTAGCGATTCGCCGCTGGCCATGCAGGGCGATCAGGTCATGCCGGTCAACTTCGAATCCGCGGATCTGTACCGATGGATGGGCGAGGATCTGGACAAGGGGCTGAATCGGCCTTACGGCAATGTGGGTGACCAGAACAGCCTGAACGAATCCAGCGATCAACTGGCCTTCCTCAAAAGGACATCGATGGATGCCCAGTTGTCCTCGCAGAAAGTTCGCAAGGCCGTCGCCCAGCAACCGCTCTCGACCTATCCGGGCGGCACGCTGTCGAACCAGCTGAGAATGATCGCGGCCATGATCCGATCCGAGATGCCGACACGCGTCTACTACGCGAGCATGGGCGGATTCGACACGCATGCGAATCAGGCCGGGCAGCATGGCCGCCTCCTCAGGCAAGCCGGCGACTCTTTGAAATCCTTCTACGAGGACATCAAGGCCCAGGGAAACCAGAAACGCGTACTGACCATGGTGTTCTCGGAATTCGGTCGCCGGGTCCCGCAGAACGCCTCCAATGGAACCGATCATGGAACAGCCGCTCCGATGTACTTCATCGGGGACATGGTTGAACCGGGCGTGCATGGAACACATCCTTCATTGAGCAATCTCGACAATGGAGACCTCAGGTTCACCACCGATTTCAGATCCTGCTACGCGGAGGTCCTCGACAACTGGATGGGCGCCGACAGCAAGGATGTGCTTGGTCGCAAATGGAAGCCGACCAAGATCATCAAGACGACATGATCGTGAAGAGACTGCTCAATTGCTCGGGAATCGTTCTCGCTGGATGCCTGTTCGCATCCTGCTGTACCGAGGAACCCGTCACGAGAACGGTGAGGATCGAAGGCATGCATTGCGAGAAGTGCGAGGCGAGCATCGAGGAATCCATCGCAGCCATGGATGGCGTGCGACTATGCGACGCCTCATTCGAGGGCGGGAACGCGGTGATAACAGCCGAAAATCCAGCTGCGATGGAACTGGCGATCGATCGCATCCGCATGATGCAATTCACCGTTTCGACCAGCGAAGAGGAATGACTGTCCGCTGATACTCGCAGCCGCCTACACTGTTCCCCCATGATCATCATCCACTGCCTCATACTCTCGCTGACAGCACAGGTCGGCAATGCCCAGGGGAACCAGACTCATCCTGCCGCCTGGGACAAGACCATCGCGCAACTCGAGGCCCCGAGCGGAGCGGCTTTCCTGCCTGATGGCCGGGCGATCCTGACCGAGCGACACCGGCACGCTGTCTCGATCGTGAATGCCAACGACAACATCAGCCGTCCATGGATCGAGCCGGGCATCCTGCATCAGCCGCATGGCATCGATGCAAACGAAGTCGGTGTGATCGTGGTTGCCGACAGCGGCAATCATCTCGTCAGGTTCTTCAACCCCAAGGGTGAGCTGGTTCATACCGTTGATGGACACGAACTCAGTGGACGACGTTTCCGAACACCCATGGATGTCGCGATATCCAATTCCGGACTTGCGGTCGCGGACACCGGGAACAACCGAGTCGTCGTCTTCAATCGGAACGGAACCTTTCGGTGGAGCACGGATGAGATCGCGGATCTCGAACTCAATTCGCCCGAAGGCGTCGACATCGACGAGTCCGGGAACGTCTTCATCGCCGATACCGGAAATCATCGTGTCGTCATCATCGATGAGAACGGAAAAACGAAGAGAACATGGGGAGACTGGGGCCGTTTCCCGGGACTCTTCGCCGAACCATCGGGTATCGAACATCGCCAAGGCGTGGTCTATGTCGCCGATCGACTCAACCATAGAGTCCAGATCTTCGACACCGATGGAGAACTGATCTCCTGGTGGGGCATGCATGCCGTCGTCCCCAGACAGGGAGAAGGTCACATCCACTATCCCTCCGATGTGGCGATCAATGCCTCGGGTGATCGATCACTGGTCTCGGAACCCTTCGAGAGACGAGCTCAGACGTTCCAACCCGGAACCCCCTCCCGACCACCGCGTTCCAACACGAGAGCCCCCCGAGGTCTTCAGTCTCATTTCGGTTCTCAACTCGAATCCGGGCCTCGAGGACTCGTCACCTGGGAGCCTGAAGTCCGGAGCCTGCCGGTATTCATCACGGATCGGGAGATCCCGATTCATGTCGCCACCTTCGGCACACCCGGTGCCGGGCCTGGCCGAATCGGCAAAGTGGCCGACATCAGCTGGAATCCCGTGGACGATGTCCTCACCATCCTCGATACACAGAACCACACGATCCAGAATTGGAAAGTGGCCCTCCCCCCCTCCGAGAAACCCAGTTTCAATCTGGATGCCGCCGTTCTCCTGCGATCCTCCTCGCTTCCGCGAATCGAGGACGGCTCCCTTCTGCATCCGATTGCCGCCGACTACGACGATGAGGGCACGCTTCATGTCATCGATGGGCATTGCGATGAGATCTACTCCATCAGGAACGGTGAACTGATCCCATGGAACATCGACTTCGATCCGGTCGCCATCGATGCCGGGAAGGCGACGATCGCCGTCGCCGACGGCAGGACCGGCCAGGCCCATCTCTTCACGAATCAGGGACAGCTCAAGGCCTCCATCGGACCGGCCCCTGATCTCTCATCACCCAACCCTGGGGGCATTGTCATCCTTCGTGACGGATCCCTGGTCATCTCCGATTCGGGATCGGATCGTCTTGATCATTTCGCCGAAGATGGCAGACACCTGGAGACGATGTCATCATCGGGAGGTGATCATGGCCAGATCTGGATTCCCGGCGAAATCGCAGAAGATGCCAATGGCCGCATAATCGTCCTGGATCAAGGCAACCATCGCATGCAGGGATTCGAACCCAATACTGGTTGGGTTCTGACATTCGGACTTGGCCGATCCATGACACCAGACCGCCTCAAACGGAGCCAACAGCCATGAAGCACATCGTCCTTTCACTCTTCGCCCTCTGCTGCCTGCTGAACTTCGGTGGCTGCTACAACTCCGGCATGAAGACCCTTGTGGCTCCTCCCGTCGCCCGGACACTGGCATCCAACGATGGCCAATACACCTTCTACTGGGTACCCAGGCCGGATCCGATTCCACTCAACAGATTCTTCGCCATCGATGTTCAGGTCATGGATATCGCGGGCAATCTCATAACACCAGAACAAGCAAAGCTCACGGTCGATGCGGGTATGCCACAACATGGACACGGCATGAACCATGTCCCGCGAGTGAAGACATCCAAGGATGGGTGGACCGCCGAGGGGCTGTTGATGCACATGCCCGGCGACTGGCAGATCTACTTCGATCTCGAGATCGACGGCGTCTCCTATCGCGGGCAGACCCCGATGAACATTGACTGACGATGCCAGTGACTGTCGTCATCCTGTCCTGCCTGCTGGCAGCGAGCCCGCTGACTGATACCCAGAAACGTCGGATCGCGGGCCTGTCCGGTGCCATGCAAGGCACGCCGGATCCGACCAATGAAGCCTGGAACGATCCCACAGCCGCCCTTCTTGGCCAGCGACTTTTCTTCGACACGGGCTTCTCCCTGAACAATCAGGTCTCATGTGCCACCTGCCATGATCCCGCCATGGGATTTGCCGATGGCAAGCCGCTGCCCACTGGCCTTGCGAAGGGAAGTCGGCACACGCCCTCCCTGTTGAATGTGGCGGAGCATCGCTGGTTCTTCTGGGATGGCAGGGCCGACACACTCTGGTCACAGGCATTGCATCCGTTCGAGCGTGCGGAGGAATTCGGTTCGAACAGAATGGCTGTTCTGAATCGAGTCCATGACGATCCGATCCTGCGAACGGAATACGAAACCGTATTCGGGCCTCTACCACCACTGGATGACCACTCGAGATTTCCCGAGAATGCCGGCCCACATGCTCCGTCCGGTTCGAGAGAACACGATGCCTGGCAGATGATGACGCCAGCGGATCAACAGGCATGCGATCGAGCATTCTCGAATCTCGGAAAGGCCATTGCGGCCTATGAGCATCGGCTTGTCCCCCCACCGAGCTCATTCGATCTGTTCGTGACCGCCATGCTTGCAGATGATCACAAGGCCATGGCCGCCTATCCAGATGATGCTCGTCGCGGTCTCCTCATGTTCATCGACGAGGCTGGGTGTCGCCAATGTCATTACGGCCAACTGCTCAGCGATCTGGAATTCCACAACACTGGAGTCCCACCTTCACATGGTGGGCTACCTCGGGATGCCGGACGCTGGGAGGGGATCAAGCTACTCCAGGCCAACCCGTTCAGAGCCAGCGGCGAGTTTTCAGATGACCCCGAGAGCATCCGGGCGCTCTCGACAGATTCTCTGGCCAGAAATAGTGAGCTCTGGGGCGCCTTCAGGACCCCGTCGCTCCGAAACCTCAATCAGACGGCTCCCTACATGCATCAGGGGCAATTCAAGTCAATTCGTGAGGTGCTCGATTTCTACAACACCCTCGACACCATGGTGGTCCTCGATCACCATCAGGAGACGGTGCTGAAGCCTCTTGGGCTCACCGAAACACAGCTAGAGGACCTCGAATCCTTCCTGATGACCCTTTCAAGCCCGAAATTGCCAGCTGAACTGGGGCGAAAACCCGGAAGTAGCCCGGGCATCGATCAGATCGAAACCGTCGATTAACTCTCGTTAAACCAAGATTTGAAGGATCGTTCTCGATCATTTGTGCGTACAGAGTACAGTGAGAGATATCGGGATTAGGCGATTTCCCCGCCTTCCCTAGATGGCCCCTATGAGGAGTTTAGAGGTGTTCAAGCTGCAAGTCGCTTCCGCGTTGATGTCAGTAGCCGCTATCGCAACGATCGCGGTCGCCCATCAAGATGATCCAAAGCTTCGTGATCGTCGCCCGCCTGTCCAAGCCGACGCGTTCCGCGCCGACATCCATGGAGTCGGTATTTCCGACGTGGCTCGAGGTGGCTTCACCTCCGATGGCGTGACCCTTCAGACCTGGCTTTCGCTCTCTGAACTTGGTGGCTACAGCACCGGCAATGACTGCTGGGGCTACGTCTCACCGAGCGAGCGTGAGTACGCCATCATGGGCGTGAACTCCGCGACGATCTTCATCGAGGTCACCAACCCCGGCAATTCCCAGATCGTGGCCACGATTCCCGGAGTCGACAGCCTCTGGAGAGATGTCAAGGTATTCAACGAATACTGCTACGCGGTATCCGAAGGTGGCGACGGCATCCAGGTCATCGACATGGGCGACATCGACAATGGCGTGGTCACGCTTGTGAACACCGTCACCAACGGTGGCACCACCGCGACGCACAATGTCGCCATCGACACGGACAGCGGATACCTGTACAGGCTCGGTGGTGGCCCAAACGGCTTCCGCTGCTACGACCTCAATGCCAGCCCCACCAATCCACCACTTGTTGCGACGTGGAGCGACAAGTACATCCATGATGCCCAGTTCATCACCTATCCCGCAGGCACCCCCTATGCCGGCAAGGAAATAGCCTTCTGTTTCGCTGGTTTCAACTCCGGCTTCGAGCAGACCGGCCTGACGATCCTGGACATCACGAACAAGTCGAACATCATCGAACTCGCCGCACTGGAACATTCCAACAACGAATATTCCCACCAGGGCTGGCTCACCGATGATCTTCAGTACATCTATCTGAACGACGAACTCGACGAGCAGAACACCGGAACGGTCACCACCACTCGAATCATCAGTGTCAGTGATCTCTCCAATCCGGTCCAGGTCGGCACCTGCACGACCGGGCTCAGCGCCATCGATCACAATCTCTACATCAAGGGCGACAAGATGTATCAGGCCAACTACCAGAGTGGCCTTCGAATATTCGACATCTCCAATCCACTGGCACCCGTGGAGACCGCCTGGTTCGACACCTATCCCGAGGGCGACTCGGCCGCATTCAACGGCATGTGGAGCACCTACCCCTACCACCCAAGTGGAGTTATCTTCTGCAGCGATCTGGAGAGAGGCCTCTTCGTCTTCCAGACCGCTCAGATCGAGATATCACTGGTGTCCGATCTACCCGACCTGCTCTCACCTCAAGGTGAATCGATCGAAGTTCGCGTCCGCGGCCTCAGTGGCGGACAGCCCGACCAGGACTCCTTCACGCTCATCGTCAATGATGGCAATGGCCAGCAGTCGGTATCTCTTTCACCGACCGCCAATCCCGAGATCTGGCGAGCCAACTTCCCACAGATGACCTGTGGGAACATCGCTGCATGGCATATCGATGTCGCAACACTCGCCGGTCAGCAGGTCTCCCTGCCAAGCGGAGGCGCTTCCAACCCCTACGAGATACTCGTCGCCGATGGAACCAGCGTTTCCTTCGATGACAATTTCCAGAACGATCTGGGATGGACAGTCATCAACGGGGCGACGGAAGGCAACTGGCAGCGAGCCGTACCGGGCAATGGTGGCATCCGTTGTGACAATCCGAATGACGGCGATGGTTCCGGCACCTGCTACGTCACCGGCAATCTCACGAACGAGGATGTCGATGGCGGCACCACGGTCCTGACATCCCCCTCCATAGACTGCACGACAGGCAGCGCCGTGTCCTACTTCAGGTGGTACAACAACGGCACGAGCTGCTCGGGAGCTGATCCGCTCAACGACATCATGGAAGTCGACATCTCCTACGATGGAGGTTCCTCATGGTCCAACCTGGAGACCATCGGTCCCGTCGATCAGTCCAGCGGTGGCTGGTTCAATCCAAGCTTCGTCCTCGATGATGTTCCCAATGGAACCATTCGTCTTCGATTCAGCGTTGGCGACCTCGGTGCCGGCTCGGTCATCGAAGCGGCCATCGACGGCATTTCCATCACGAAGGTCGACTGCGATGATCTCGACAGTTGCCCCGCTGACTGTGCAAACGACGACGGTATCGTGGATGTCGAGGACATCCTCGCACTTCTTGGCCAGTTCGGCACCTCGGGAAGCTGTGATGCAGATGGAAGCGGTGTGATCGACGTCGGTGACATCCTCGAGCTGATCGCCTCCTACGGACCATGTCCCTAGGCCACACGGCCCGCTCATGATGGGCGGACTCGGATAGCATGTAGCAAGGGCCGGTCCTCGTGGATCGGCCCTTGTTCTTCAACCTCGACTGTGGGACCCTTGATCAAACATGGGCTGTGGCACTTGCAAATCCTGTGACGGCGGACCCTGCCAGGGACTGCTGCCTGAAGCCGAACTCCCGACCAACCTGCCACTGGTCGTCTATGACGGCGACTGCAGCTTCTGCAGACGTTGGTTGAAACGATATGAATCGATCTGCCCACCACAGCGTGTCGCCTGGTCGCCCTACCAGAAGGCGGCCGGCTCCTTTCCGGGCATACCCGAGTCGCAGTTCAGCAAGGCGATGCATCTGATCCATCCCGACGGGCATCACACCAAGGGGGCTCATGCCGTCTTTGAACTGATGAAACTGGTCGATCTGCGAACGTGGCCACTGGTGCTCTACAGATTCCTGATCCCGTTCCGCTGGATCTGCGACGCGTTGTACCACCTCGTCTCCAATCATCGAACCGGTGCGAATCTTCTGGCCAAAGTTGCATGGGGACCACTTGAAGTACCTTCGACGACCCTGCTGACCAGACGACTCTTCCTGAGAATGCTTGGTCTGATCTTCCTGATCGCCTTTCTTTCATTGGGCTGGCAGATGAATGGCCTCATCGGTCCCGAAGGACTGCAGCCTGCGAATGAGCTCCTGGGATGGCTCGATGCCAGGAACGCATCGAGCCCGTCACTGCTCCAGCTATCCTCTTCAGACGGGCTCATGAGCGGACTGTGGTGGGCCGGCACCATCGCATCGGCAATGGTGATAGTGGGCCTCGTCCCGATGCTGACATTGGCGATCGCCTGGGTGATCTACCTGTCGTTCATGAATGCCGGCGGCCTTTTCATGTCGTATCAATGGGACTCTCTGCTGCTTGAGGTGGGTTTCCTGTCGATCTTCTGGGCGCCATTCTCATGGCGACTCAACGGCCGAGGCGTTCGCCGCCCATCTACTCTGCTCCGATGGATGTTCCTGTGGCTGCTCATGCGGTTCATGTTCTTCTCGGGCTGGGTCAAGCTCGCCTCAGGTGATCCGACATGGATGGATCTGACCGCGATCGACTACCACTACTGGACCCAACCACTCCCCTGGTGGCCCGCTTGGTACGCATGGCAGCTTCCTCTCTGGTCGCAGAAGCTCTCCTGTGTGTTGATGTTCATCATCGAGATGGGCATCCCCTTCCTGCTTCTGTTCCCGAGAGTTCCGCGACTGATCGCCTTTGGTTCACTGGCGGCACTGCAGATTGGCATTGTTCTGACGGGGAACTACGGATTCTTCAACTGGCTCACATTGGTTCTCTGCATCGTGGCACTTGATGACAGCCAGCTGCTGTGGCTATGGCCCAAGCGTGTGCGTGGCATGGTTCGAGTGGGTATGCCCAGACAAGAGACGATTGGACGCCGCGGTCTCAATCTGCTGGTTGCCTCGCTTGTTCTGAGCCTGAGTATTCCAATCGCCGTGTCACAACTGAGCAGCGACGACAGGAAGGCCAACGGATGGTCGAACGCCTTGGGTCCATATCGAATCGCCAACCCATACGGCCTCTTCAGAGTGATGACAAAGTCACGACCCGAAATCATCATTGAAGGATCTCTGGATGGCGTCACCTGGTCCGCCTATGAATTCAATTGGAAACCCGGCCCGCTGATGGAAGCACCTGGCCTTTCCCAACCCGACATGCCCAGACTCGACTGGCAGATGTGGTTCGATGCACTCAAATTCGAGTACGCCATCGAGACTGGGTCCATTCGTCTACTTGAACAGATCAGCAAGCCTGATATCGCAGATCCGGACATCGAGGTGTTCACGACGGGTCTCGTGACGCCCAGGCTCTGCAAGGCACTGTTGAGGGATAATCAGGAGGTGATCCAGCTCCTGAGATCCTCTCCCTTCGGGGAGGAACCACCCCGGATGATCCGATGGTCGCTGTATCGCTACACCTTCACCACGCCAGAGGAGGCCTCCGGCACTGGGGACTGGTGGAAGCGGGACTGGCTGTACACAAGTCCGATCATGACCCAGCCTGGTGGTGGATGACACCCCCCAGTGTCTCTTAAACGTGATATTTACTGAAACATGGCGTCACCCAAGGCCTTTGTCCGATCAGTGGCTTGAAGCAATCAGTGCCTCTGGGAGAGGGTAATTTTTCCTTTTTTCATCGAATCCCAGTGATCTGGAACACATTTGAACGCAGGACTCGTAATGGAGATAGATAATCTCGTAACCAAGACACAGGATCAGACTCATGCCTCGAACATATCCAAGCTGGAAAAGCCAATTGAATTCCCTGCTGTGGCGGACAGAGGCTGATTATGAGCTGGCCAAGGGTGAATCCCTGAGAGCCACCAACACGACGGAGGGAGACCTCCACGAACTGTTCTCCTACGGCTGGACCGCCGAGGAGGCTGCAAGAGCGATCACCGAGACGCTCGGACTGCGTTGATCCAGGGGGAAGCCACTTCCCAGCACTCCGAGCCTGACTCGATCGAAAGACAAGCCCCCCCGCCTTGCGGGGGGGCTGTCATTCAGGACATCAGGAAGTCTTGGGAGACCAGCCGACAAAGCACTTTAAAAGACCTTATTGCCAGTTCTGATTGATTGAAAATGAGATTGATACGAACAGAAAAATACGTTTAGTCGCCTCCAAACCTGATCCGCTCCGAATATTCAGCCCCCCAGCGAACATACTTGATGAAGTTGGCCTAAACCGGTTGCAAACCCCCTTAGACCACTTAGGATTAAAGGGTTACAGGAAGAGACGAGAAGGAAAACAACTCCAATGACACCAGGGAAGATGCTGATTGCAGCCGCCACAATTGGTCTAAGCACCAATGCCATGGCTGATTTAGCCCAGATCGAACTAGATCTGGCTGATGTTTTCTACTGGGGAAGTTCGGTCGACGCCTTTGATACTGAAAACAGTTCTGCTGGTGCCGAAAATGCCGGTGCCAAGATCGTCAGCATCGAATGGACCGGCCTCGCGTTGGAGACCTTCAACAACATCGGTCTGCCCAACTATGGCAGCGAAGCCATGATCGGCCTTGAAGCCACTACTGAATCCGGTGGGTCTGAGGAGATCTGGTTCTTCCCCTTTCCCAATGCCAACTACCAGGGAACAGTGGATAATCCCATTGAACAGCCTGCTGGCGAGGGATTTTCATTCGACCTCACGCAGTTCGATCTTGAGCTGGATGTCAACGGTTCCATTGCTGCCCTGGTCACAAACGCCTGGGACGATGGTGCCGCAACCGCATCTGGTCAGTGGCTCAGCGGTACCGTGATCGTTAACTACGAAGCAGTCGTCATTCCAGCACCTGGGGTACTGGGCCTTCTTGGCCTGGCTGGACTTGCTGGCACATCAAGACGACGAAGACGCTAGACGCTGCTGCTCGTTCAGCTACTCCTGCATTTCAACCGTCCCTGAGAGGGTCTCCAGATTCGGAGAGCCATCCGGTTTGCCGTCACCGATGGGCCAATCGTTTCCAAGGAAAGTGGATTGCGTGTACGGATCCGGCTTCATGGGCGCCTTCTGGTAACCACAACCAGCTGCCAGGAACAGGAATGGAATGACGAGCAGTGATAGGTACTTCAATCTTCTGATCTCCACTGAATGGCGATGCGAGACAAGAGACGCCTCGTATGGAGCACAAGGTACTCGATTCATCGGGATCCAGTCCGAGTCGTCGAACCGGATGGGCTTGCCCAGATCGGCTTCTGGCGTACCTGCTCGGCAATCCTGGCCTACTGGCTCGACAGTGCGATCAATCTAAGCGATGCTTCTCTCCAGATGATTGATCAGAAGACCTCCATCTCCATTGTCGGAGCAGGCGCATTGGGACAGGCCCTCGCCCTGGGCATTCATCGCGCTGGCCGAAACATCGAGACCATCGTCAGTCGATCCCGGGAAAGAGGCGGACAACTGGCCGAAGCGGTCGAAGCCGAACTACTTCCATCATGCCAGGGGCATTCACCACGAATCGTCATTCTGTGTGTGCCTGATGATGTGATCAGTGCGACCGCTGGTGAACTCGATTGCTCACCGGATTCGATCGTCGTCCACTGCGCGGGATCCAGAGGGCTCGATGTACTGGAATCGTGCACTTCAGAAAACGTCCACACCGGATCGATTCATCCGGTCATGGTGCTTGCTCGAGGCGGACGCGGACCCGAAGCGATGCACGGTGCCACGGCCGCCATCGAAGGGGATCATGTGTCGGAGCCCTGGCTGCATCAACTAGCCTGTGATCTCGGCATGCGTCCGGTCTGCATACCCCCTGAACGAAGAGCCCTGTATCACCTGTCGGCAGCTCTGGTCGGTGGACTCATGACAGGCCTGCTCGCCGCTTCGGCGGATCTCTGGAAGCTGCTCGAACTGGATCGTTCGACGGCCGTGGAGGCATTGGCCCCCATGGTTCGAGAAGCCGGTCTGAACTTCCAGAAGCTTGGCGTTCCGGATGTCGTGATGGGACCTGCAGCCAGAGGCGACATCGGGACCATCAGAATGCATCTGAATGAACTGCGGACCCATGCACCTCATCTGCTTCCGCTCTACAGGGAACTGGCCCTGTTGAGCATCCCGTATGCCGTTGAACGGTCCCAGCTCGATGAACAGTCCGCCAAGGACGTTCGCCGGGCCTTGGAGTTCAACGAGGATTGATGCACGGGGCATGCGTCAATCATCACCCTCCCGGATGATCCGGACTTCGGGCTCGAATTCGATTCGACTGATTGGTGCCGGCTTGCCAACCCGGGTTCCGCAGGACGGGCATGTCGAAAGACTCTCATCCGCCCAGAACTCCTCCATCGCTCTGGCAAAGTGCTCAACGATGTCGTCGCAGTCGAATTCCTGATCGTGGACAAGCGTGTGGCACTCGGGACAGTAGAACTGCTGATGTTCCGTTTCTCCCGCCGGCCGACGTCTTTCGACGACCACACCAACTGTACCCGGTGGGCGCTGTGGAGCGTGTGGGACACCGCATGGAATGAAGAACGTCTCTCCCTCACGGACTGGAACATGCTTCAATCCATCATCATCCCTGATGGTCACGACCATGTCGCCCTTGAGCTGAAAGAAGTACTCCTCGGAATTCGTGACATGAAAATCGTTTCTGGCGTTGGGGCCGCCGATCACCATGACGAAGAAATCCTCTCCGTCATAGAGATACTTGTTGCCGACAGGCGGCTTGAAATCGGCGGCGTTGTCCGCAATCCACGAAGCCAGGTTTACCGGCAGTCGACACGTATTCAATTCAAGAGTCATGTGCAGCTCCTTCATGGCCGAATCGACCAATGTGCACCCTAACTGATTTAAACCACACTGCAATGTTTCTATGAAGGTTGAAACAGTCATTCCTCGACTCTTCAGGAAACCGATCATCAAATACGCTCGTAGCTATTAAAAGGTCAGGATCCTGCGCTCGGAGACCCTGCCCGATTCTCTCTTGGTGAATGGGGAGATTTGAGGAGTAAGATGAGAAAGATTGCAGCATTGTCATTCGTTGCCGTTGGTTTCCTTGCCAGTTCGGCATCAGCAGATACCGGCCAGAACCTTCTGGCCAATGGTTCGTTTGAAGAACATGTCGTCACTGGAAGCTGGAATCTGTTTTCAGATCTTCCTGGATGGAATCTCGATGATGGCCCGGGTTTCGAATTGCAACGCGGGGTATCAGGCTGGGACGCCTACGACGGTGACCAGTGGCTGGAGCTCGATGCCGACCAGAACGGACCCGGCGGAGGCTTCATCAATGGTGAACTGGGATCAACAAGCATCACTCAGGAAGTCCAGACCGTCGTCGGGCAGTACTACATGCTGACTCTTGGTTTTTCACCAAGACCTGGTGTCGCAGACAATCATCTCGTCATCAGCTGGGACGATCAGGTCATCCATGAAGCAGAGGCCAATGGACTTGGACTTCAGAACACAAGCTGGCAGGAGATCAGCATCCTGATTCAGGCCGGTCGAGACATATCGTCTCTCTCGCTGTCGGATCACAGCCTGAATGACACACTCGGAACCTTCGTGGACGGTGTGAGGCTGGTCGCCGTACCGGCACCAGCCACTCTGGCACTGCTGATCATTCCCGTATTGACCGGACGACGCCGAAGAAGATGAACATCGACTTGGAACGAATGTGAATCCACAAGACAAGCCCCGGTTCATTCGAGAACCGGGGCTTGCCGAATACTGATCGAACACCTCTATCAGTTGATGTCCATCGCTCTGGAGAATTCCGCAAGCACCCTATTGGGCCCGACGTAGTTGCCATCGACATAGCTCTTGGCCACGGCGGTGCCTTCGGGATTCAACCAGACGAGATTCGGAATGCCCCGATCGCCATAGGTCTGCTTGAGTCCACTGGCATTCACCCGATCCAGCGGAACCGCAAAGAAGTCCATCTTGTAGTCCGTCATGTACTTCATCTGATCGGCCGCGGATCGGTCCGAGCTGACGAAGACGATTGTGAAATCCTTTGCCTGGGCATTCTGATCGAAGAAGTTCACCAGCGTCGGCGTGAACTTGCGGCATGGAGGACACCATTTGGCCGAGAAGTAGAGCAGAACGTTCTTCTTGGTCTTCAATACGCTGCTGGAAACCATTGCACCAGAGGCATCCACCAGATTTGGACCGATCATCGAGATCAACCGTTCATTGCCGGCCTTGGAGTCACCGGAGATTGGCTGTGATGGCGATACGAGTTCCTTGATGACTTCGGGAAGCTCGAATTCATCCTTGGTGAGCTTCATGACCCTGGTGAGTGAACTGACGTCCACTCTGTTTCTGACCTCGCCTTTGCTCAGAAGCGTGAATCCACTTGGGAAATTCACTTCCTGACCTTCCCCGATGGAGAACATCCGATACTCGCTCACGACCATCTCCATCACCGTGTCGGAAGACTTGAAATCCAGACCCTTGAACAGTCCGGTTTCCACATCGAAGAAGAAATTCATCGGAATCGTCTCGGCTCGAGGCATCGCGATCACCCGCCAGCAGATTGAACCGGCGAAGTTGAACTTTCCCACCGTGTTCAACCTGGACATCTTCTTGTCGATATCGAACAGCGAGAGGGGATTGAATACCACCTGATTGGCCAGTGCGACCGATGACGTGACGAGTGAGGGACTGCTGATCGTCCGCGAACCATCGACCGACCGTTGCTCTACGTATCTCCATGTGACTGGACCATTGGAACCATAGACCTCGGCCAGTCCGGACTCGTCACCTACCTGGACCTTGGCGCGAAAACGCCATGGCATTCTCGAATCGAACTCCACACTCAACTCGGAATCCTCGCTACCAGTGGATCTGCCCTTGTAGAGGTAGGCGGAATTCCCGAAGAGACTCGCCGCGTCCGCACCCGCCCAGTTGGTGAATAGGAATTGAGCCGATGGCTTGGCATTCACTGGCGGAGGAGTCTTGGCCTGCCCCATGGCTGTCGTTGCCGTGAAGATGAACAGAAAGGCGGCGATTGTTCGAATCATGAGAGCGTTTCCTTTGAGGTGAATATCACACCACTATAGAACGGAATTCGAATCCGACCCATCGTGGAATCGATCATATTGACTCATCGACAGGAAAAGATCGCGGACGATCGTCTCTACGTGGATCCACCTGTTCCTCCTCCGAAAGCCATGCCGCCATCAGAGGCGAAAACAAGGCGAATGGGATCGCGAATCACCACCATGAATCGTGATGTGGCTTCGATCAGTTCATATACTGGGAACGCCCCTTTGTTGTAGCTCCCTGGAGAATATTTGATGGCATTCCCCCACCTCGTCATCCTGCCTCTTATCGCCAGCAGTACCGCGCTCGATGTTATTCCAAAGCAGATCGGTGCACCCGCGGCGGACCTCGTCAATGAGAGATTGCGATCACCCGATCCGGCCGCAGTCGCACGCCCATTCGGACACGCCATGATTCCGCTGGAATTCGATGGTCATGGCAACTGCGAGTGCTCGATACCGATTCCATCGACCGATCGACTTTCTCTCGTCCCCATCGGCCACAACAGTGACGACTGGGTGTTTCAGGCCATGGATCCCGACGGCGAGCGTGATGGCATCGGCTGGACGCGTCGGTTCGGCGACATGCAACCGTTCATTCCCCAGGAGACGATCAGACTTGATGTCGAGAATCCAACACCAGGTACGTGGACCGTTGCCATCGCAAACGCGACACCCGGCACCGAAGGCTATCTGCTGATCAGGGATCATTCGGGCGTTGCCCTGCAGATGCATGCTGGTTCATATGCATCCCTTGTCGAGCAACCAAAGATCATGCGTGTCTCACTTGCACCAGTCGATGCGATGGGCAATCCACTGATGGACGCGGTACACGCCTACTCCCAGGGCCTGGAGATCACCAGAGCGGACATGAGCTGGCATGGACCCGACGGGATGATCATCGAGCAGCCCATGGGCCGCTCGGGGCCCTGGCTCGAACAGACCTTCGTCCCGGTGACGGAGGGAGCCCATGAATGCAGAATTCAGATCGAAGGCATCGATTCGCTTGGTCATCGATTCATTCGCACGGGGATCCATCACTTCTACGTTGAGGTACCTGTTGAGCTCATCGAATTTGATACACGAGCGATCGACTCGGAACGGCTGGCAATCGATCTGGTGCTTGCCGGCGCGGATACCCGAGAATCACTCCTGCTCAGCGGTGAAGCCTGGTGCCTTGGAGAGGGTGGCATGCAGCCCAGATCCTGGGTTGGAGGCATTTCACCTGTTGTGGATGGCGTCGCGACGTTGGTACTCGATCGACGATGGCTGACGGCGGAAGGTGGCAGCGGAGATCAACTGACGATTCGATCACTTCGAATCGCGTCTCCAAATGCGGCCAGACCACTTCTGAGATCGGGGGCGGACCACTCGTTGCAGCTGGGCGACATCCCGATACCGCCGGAACTGGACACCGATGACTCGACACTTCAGGCCATGCGACATGGAAAAGGTGATGTGGCAAGCTTGAGAATTCGAAGCCAGCCATGGAAATCGCCCTCGAGATCCGATCGCTACGGTGGACATAATCTCATGCTCAGCCATGGATACTGCTCCGATGCCGATTCATGGAATCCATCTGATTTCTCCGGAGATGTCGCTGAATACATCAACATGTTCCAGAACTTCTCGCATGACCAGTTCGCACAGGATTTCATCGTCTTCGGAAGCCAGTACAAGAGCTACGGTATCGTGGGCCACTCACAAGGTGGAAATGCCGCCGTCCATCTCTACACGTTCTACTGGAGCGGACTCGACTGGGCTGACGACGGCCGGTTGATCCAGTGTCTCGGCACACCCTTCTCCGGAACTTCACTGGCTGGCAACCTCTCGATTCTCGGCGAGCTCTTCGGATTCGGATGTGGTGTCAACTACGACCTGACCTACGACGGCGCCGCTGAATGGCTCTCCTACATCCCGACCAGTACTCGCGAGAACACTTGGACATGGACATCGACTGTCGAGGACCAGTGGTGGTCCTACGACTATTGCCACTTCCTGACCGATCTCGTCCTCTGGGATCCCGATGACGGGGTGGTCGAGAATGCCGAGGGCGATCTCGATGGCGCCAACAACATGGGAACCACCATCGGATGGTGCCACATCAAGGACATGTCTGAACCCAGGGAAGTCGATGACACCAATCGAAGCTCTGAAATGGATGCGGAGGCGGCTCGATGACACCACTACCCATGCTTCTTCCAATGCTTTCCGGCAGCCTGGCCTTGGGCGCCCCCTTCTGTGGAACCGGCCCCACGACGATTCCGGATGACGGCACATCCTCCACGACCTGGACCATATCGGTCGATGCGGAGGGACTCGTCACCGAAGCTCGCCTGCAGCTCGATGTCGCCCATCCATGGGTCGGTGATCTCGAGATCACCCTGCGATCCCCCGACGGTACCCCCGTCACCATCATCGACAGGCCCGGAATGCCTGATGGCGGGTGGATGGGACCATGGGGTTGTGGAGGAGACGATATCGATGGCTTCTTCGATGACGACGCCACCACCGTCGGAGAGACCATGTGCTCCACCACAGAGGTTCCTGTCATGCACGGCAACATGATGCCGGCGGAACCACTCGCGACCGTGACCGGACTCTGGGCCCAGGGCGACTGGACAGTCGAGTTCCTGGATGCATCGCCCATCGACGCCGGATACGTCAGGGATGCCTGCCTGATCATCTACACCTCGCCGGACTGCAATGCCAACGGTGTTCCCGATGGAAACGACATCGAGAATGGAACATCGGAAGACATCGACGGCAACGGAATTCCGGACGACTGCGACTGCCCCACCGACACGACCGGAGACGGCGTCACCGGAGTCGACGATCTGCTCATGGTGATCTCCCAGTTCGGACAGGAGCAGACGGATGCGGACGTGAATGGAAACGGCATCGTGGATATCCAGGACATTCTCCTGATCATCGACATGTGGAACGGCTGTTGATTCGAGGGCTCACGACGGATTCGAACGATCTCCTCCCGAGTGCACATGACCATCGACCATCTCACCTGGAAACACATGCCGCCTGTTCCACGATCAGTGGACGAGGCGATGGACCAGTTCGACTGGGAACACTGGGAATCCCTGCTGTCCGAACGAGGTGTCGAGATCGAGAGACCACGAAAGACACCACATCCAAGGCATCCATCGATCATCTATCCCATCGACTACGGTTCACTGCCCGGGACACTGGGTGGTGATGGCGAGGCTGTCGATGTCTGGTCCGGGACGGGTTCGAACGGACTCATGGCCCTGATCATGACTCGAGATCACGTCAAGCAGGATCGCGAAGTCGATCTTCTCTGGAATTGCACGCCCGAGGAGATCTATCTGATCAACGGCTTCGTGAACTTCGACCAATCGCTACTCGAAGGCAGGCTTGTCCTTCGCACGCCCATGCTGGATCTCTGGAGGCACACCTCCAAATGACATGCCCCGGCCGCTGAAGCGACCGGGGCATGCCGTGCAGGAGATACGAGCAGTCAATCAGCGGCTGGTCCAGTTGTCGAGTACCAGAAGCAGATCACCGATTCCAACCATGCCGTCGGCATTCTGATCTGCAGCACAGTCCTCGTCGCCATCGCACTGCTTGCCCCAGTTCTCGATGATGGTGAGCAGATCCGTGATGTCGACTTCGAAGTCCATGTTGATATCGCCTGGATATGGGATATGGCAGTATGGCGTGATGAAGCAGAGCTCATCCTCACAGGTCGTGCCATCGTCGAAGACGGCCGTCAGTGTGAGGCATACCTGCTGACCTGCTGGAGCGTTGAACAGCTTCACGCTGACCGGATAGCTCTGGTAGGGAACGAACGGACCGACAAGCGTACCTGGTGCGAAGGTGGTCCCAGCAGGGCCAGTCACCTGAACCTCGGCGATCGTGCCGCCACCGATGGCGGAGAATCCGAAATCGACCTTGTGATACATGCCGTTGTGGTGGTGGAAGCGGCAGTTGGTACCGAAGTGGTTGAGGTACATGCATGGCTCGGGAGCAGCCTTGGTCACGACCAGATCACCGATCATAGTCTTGTCCTGGCCGAGCAGGTTGTCCTGATAGTCGACGAGGACGCTGGTGGTCACGTCGCCACCGGTGGCTGGGATACCCGCGAAGCCGTAGATGTTGGAGTAGGGAGCAGGATGGTTGAGATGCAGGGCGTCGCCGGAAGCCCAGTTTCGCAGTGTGTCGGCATCAACACCACCGGTTGCATTCGTACCTCCGCCTTCACCGACACCGAAGCTGTTGCCAGATACCCATGACCCGTTCTCACACTCGTACTCGAGAAGACGCGACCGATGGGCCGAGAGGCTCTCGAAGCTCGTCTGGGAACGCTCGGCAAGAAGCATGGTGCCACGTGGCGAGAAGCGGATATCAGAAACCGGTGAACTCCAATCGTTGGACATGTAGCCTGGAATGGTGACTTCCAGTTCCTCGACACCGATTGGTGTACCACTCGCATCGAGCTGAACCGACCAGATCTCGTTGGAAGAGGCGTTTGTACCGGAATCGATATGCTCATTCCACATCGAGAAGTAGAGTCGGCCGGCATGAACCTCGACCGCCCAGGGACGATCGCCGAGGGCCACAGGCCCGACCGCACCGTTGAACGGAAGTGCAGGGTCGAAGGTGCTCAGGACGTTTCCATTGACATCGAGCTGGTAGATGAGGCCGTCTTCCATGTTGGTGACGAAGAAGACCTGATGCTCGCAGTCCCAGGTGATGCTGCCCAGACCGCTGTCCGTGTTGGGAAGCGTGGCGAATACGGAGATGTCTCCCGTGAAGCGATCGATTCGATACACGGCACCCCATCCACCGATGCCGACCTGATCGCTGTTCCATGAGCGTGTGGTCGTCACGAAGATGTCACCATCATCATCGAGGGCCAGACCGAAGATGCTGCCCAGGTTGTTCTGGTTCCAATCGGGATCGCTGTAGCGTTCAAGGCTCCACCAGGAGTCGACCGGTGCGGAGTTCGCATTGGTCAAGTCGAAGACGGTGAGCACGTTGGCCTGGAAGATATTCGGCGAAGCGGTCTGTACGGCTACGGGACCGGAACCGAAGACCTGGGAGAAGTCGGGATCGAGATACGAAGGACGGCCCGCACATTCGGATCCGGGCTGGACGATGCAGTCGCCACTTGGAGGATCGCACTCGACCTGAGGAGCCGTGCAGGAGACGCCCGCACCGTACCAGTAGCCGTTGAGATCGATGCAATGCTCCTGTATCAGCATGGCACAGATGAATCCAAGATCCGCATCCTCGTAGCAGCAGGCACCCAGCTCATTGGGGACGTCCCCACACTGGACGACTGGATCGTTGCAGAGGACGCCGGCACCGTACCACTGGCCGCTGAGCGTCTGGCAATCCGCCTGGTTCGTCTCGTTGCAGAACGGGTTGTTGTCCGCATCCTTGTAGCAGCAGGCACCCTTTTCGGGAATGTCGCATTCGACCTGAGGATCGGTGCACACCACGTTGTGGCCGTAGTAGTAACCGTTGACATCAAGGCAATGCTCCTGCTCCATCTCGGCACAGATAAGCCCAAGATCCGGATCTTCGTAGCAGCATGCACCGATCAGGGGCTCGTTGCTGCAATAGATCTGCGGATCGTTGCAGTCGGAACCAGATCCGTACCAGACGCCACCCACATCGATGCAATGCTCCTCGATCCTGAGATCGCAGATCCATCCATCGGGCGTGTTGTAGCAGCAGGCTCCCATGTCTTCGAGCGATGGGCACTCGACCTGGGGATCACCGCAGGGAATTCCGGAACCATAGAAATAGCCATTCAGATCGAGGCATTTCTCCTGTAGAAGCTGATCACAGATGAGACCCATGCCAGGTTCCTCGTAGCAGCAGGCACCTTCATTGTCGTCAACATCCTCACAGTGAATATCAGAACATGGGACATGGGCACCTGCCCAGATACCCACGTAATCGATGCAGACATGCTCCGTGAGCATGTCGCATACGAGGTCACCAGCCTGGTCGGTATAACAACAGGCCCCCTCTGGTTCATTCAGATTCTGCATCGCACTGGCGGCAGAAACTAGAGCCAGTGTTCCGACCAGGGAACCCATTGTTTTTATAAGACGATTTGTATTCACGGCGTTGATCTCCGACACATTTGATTGACTCGATTTGAAAAGCCATACGCAATCACCGCGCGACCTCTGGAAGCACCCTTTGGCCTTGTTTCCCCTCCTGGGAGATGAGTGGTGAAAGACTCCTCGTTCACTAGTTCTCTGCACGAGATGAGCCTTCCTCACAGTTAAAAACCGGAATCCATCAAAATAGTCCGAGCGGAAACGTAAACCACTGCTAATGAGCAGCTTGCGACTTGATGATTTCACGCCGATTTCGGCTCAAATCAGGGTCTTATGGGGGTGCCGGGGCCAGTGGATACCACCACCTGGACCGGGAGAGCCGGATCCGGGTCCTCGTGATGCCTCCAATCCACCTCCCCTGATGGGGAGAAGACCTCAGCCAGCAGCTTTTTCCACGTCAGGAATACGGCCAGGCTCACGAGCCCCTACTCCTGAACGGTCCATCAGCGAATCACCAAGATCCTGACGAGCCGATTCCGCGAGTTCAAGCATTCGAGACACCACCTGCCCATGGGCATCCTTGATGTCCGTGGTCTCACCGGGATCGACGATGATGTCGTACAACGCCAGCGGTTGCTCGATTCCGTAGGTGTAGGCGGTGGGCTTGCCTCCGGATCCACCGGATCGCCCCTCCATCGATCGATAGGTATGAGGCAGATGCAGCCGCCAGCGGCCCCACTGTATGGCCTCCAGATTGTTGCGACCGTAGTAGAAGAGATAGACATCCTGAGGCGATTTCGCCCCCTCTTCGCTGATCAGGACGTTGAAGGCATCCTTTCCATCGATGGGCAGGTCAGGGAGCTTGGCATCGATGATTCCCGCAACGGTCGGAAACACATCGATGGTCATCCAGTTGATGTCGTTCACATGATTCTCGCGAACGTGTCCGGGCCAACGGACGACACAGGGTACACGAACGCCCCCACCGAACGTCGTTCCCTTGGCTTCTCGCAGATGAGCCGTCGTACCGGCGTGATCTCCATAGTTGATCCATGGACCGTTGTCGGAAGTGAAGATCACCAGTGTGTCATCCGCGACACCCTCTTCATCGAGAGCATCGAGTATCTGACCGACCGACCAGTCCAGTTCCTGCATGACGTCACCATAGAAACCCTGTCGACTGCTTCCCTTGAATCGAGGATCGGCACCAAGTGGCACATGTGGCTGTGGATGAGGCACATACAGGAAAAACGGCTTGTCCTTTGCATGACGATGGATGAAATCGACTGCACGCTCGGTCAGACGTCTGGTGAGGGCATCCTGATCGGAATGATCCTCGATGATCTCGATGGATTGATCACCCTCGATCAATGGAAGCTTGGGCCAGTTCTTGGGCGTCACGGGATGACCTGGCCACATGTCGTTCGAATACGGGATGCCGAGGTATTCGTCGAATCCATGATGAACAGGAAGAAACTGCTGACGATGCCCCAGATGCCATTTGCCGAACATGCCCGTGGCATATCCCCTGGACTTGAAGAGTTCCGCCAGAGTCGTTTCATCTTCATGAATACCGAAATCGGCGGATGGCGCGAGTGCACCATGGATACCGATCCTGTTGGGATAGCAACCTGTCAGCAAGGCTGCCCTGGAGGCGGAACAGACCGGCTGAGCCACATGGAATCTGGTGAATCGGGTGCCTTCCCGCTCCAATCGATCGATGTTGGGCATGTCCCAACCAGATGCGCCTTGCGAGGGAAGATCGCCCCAACCCATGTCATCCACGAAGATGATGACCACGTTGGGAACGGCTTCTGTCTCTCGAGCCGAATTCGCATCAATTCCCAGCAACAGCAGAAGGCAGATGAATAGGTGCATGACACCAGACTACACGCCCGGCGATCGATCGGAAACATGCCGGTCTGACGCATCGGGAAAGTCGATTCCCAGACCTAGTCTCGAAGCTTCGCTCGTCCCGATTCCTCGTGGAGCTCATGGACCGTCAAGTGGGCGTAGCTTTCATGTTCACGCCCATCGAATGGCAGCACATAGTCGATCTGCATCTGCATGGCCGGCATCATGTCCGGTATCTGCAACCAGATCCTGCGGCGATCCGCGGACAAGTGAACACTCTTGATCACCAGCGACGTACGTCCTTCTCCAGCACCATCGAGCATGATGTCCGGTGAACCATAGCGTTGTGTCCAGAGGTAGTTCCAGGCTTCCACGCTCCATCGATCGAGTGATTCACCTGCCTGATCAAGCGGCTCGTTGAATGTCAGCACCAATCCATCCGAAACGGCCTGTACCTCCAAGGGCAGTGGTGGCAGCGGTCCCGCTGGAGTGACTCGATACAGACCACCGTCTTCACGAGCATCAGATGACCAGCCGACGAGCCCACAGAGATACAGTGAACTGTCCACCTGACTGAAGCGACCCGACATCAGACCAGTGGGAACCCTGATCGGCAATGGGACGATCCCTCCCTGGTGAACACCTTCGACTTCATCCTCGAGAATCAGATACACGGCGCCGGTTCCATAGGACAAGCCGAGCAATCGACCATCCAGCGATCCCCAGGCGGGGTCGTCCACTCGCACCTGCGACGACGGGGAGCGATCGACACTGGGGTGAATCCATACAAGTGGTCGATCGTAGTCGTCTCTACTCGAATCCTCGTGGCCGGACCACTTGTTGCCATAGAAACCACCAGGTCGCATCCGATTTATCCGATTGGCCGGCATCCAGTGCCCCTCCTGATCCGAACAGAAGTAGACATCCTCGGCGTCCAGATACAGTCCGTTGGGCGCACGCAATCCCGAGGCGAGAACGACCGATTCACTGCCATCGTCACGTATGCGAACAAGGGTTCCATGATGAGGATGAGAGGCATCCTTCGCATGTCGAGCGGCCTTCAGATAGTAGAGATGGCCAGATGCGTCCACCTGCAAGCCTGTAGCCGGCTCGTGAAAATGTTCGGAGTTCATGCTGTCGTTGTTGATGTTCTCGTAGAAGTCCGTGACGCGATCGCCATTCAGATCGACCAGTCGCGTGACCTGATCGCGACCGAGGACGAGTATCTCGCCGTTCCTGACGACGAGACCAAGTGGCTGATTGAGACCGGAGGCGATTCTCGTCCATTGAAGGGAGGACTCATCCTCCTTGCCGGATTCGATCAACCACACGTCTCCACTCCATGTCGTGACGACGAGCTCGCCCTGATCGGACAGGAAATCAATCGCTCCGAATCGCATCCACGAGTTGGTGGGCGTTTCAGCGGGGCGTGCCAGTTCCTGCACTTCAAAGGATCTGCGTACCGGCGATGACTTCTCGATGTCGGCAACGGCCTGAAGAAGACGATCACGAGGTCCTCGCCATTCATGCAGCGATGCGACCTGCTCCCTGGAACACGATGGAAGATGAAGCACGTAGCCTCCTGATGGACGTCCCGTCCAGATGGCACCGTCCACATGCCCACTGAGAACCCATGCATTGACCAGTGGCGAACCGGACGAGGCGGCCTGTGCCTCGATCTCCTCCGGATCGAGCTGGCCATCGAACAGTTCGACACCTTCCATGAATCCGCTGAAATGCGATGGAACAGGAAACTCCTCCGCCGCCATGCCAAGGTGCAGTACTGGATCATCGGGCATGTCCCCCGGCGAGATCGTTCCGGATGCGTCCAGAATGCCATCGACATAGAGACGCACTTGCTCATGATCGTGAGACCAT
>DEYM01000166.1:0-2966 GCA_002364555.1 Phycisphaerales bacterium UBA3158
GGTATCTCGTTCGGGCTCGATGTCGTGGTCACACGCGGATCAAACACCTACGGCCCCTACCAGTTCCCCGAGAAGATCATTCCACTGTTCATCACCAACGCCATGGATGACAAACCGCTTCCGCTCTACGGATCAGGCGAAGCCGTCCGGGACTACATGCATGCCGAGGATCATGCCCGCGGCATCGACATCGTGCTCCACAAGGGCGAGACCGGCATGGCGTACAACCTGGGTGCCAGACTTGAGATCAACGGTCATCAGGTCGCTGCGGGTGTACTGGAGAATCTGGACAAGCCATCCACGCTCATCGAGTTCGTTCAGGATCGACCCGGTCACGACTACCGCTACGCGGTGGATCCCGAAGCGGCCGAATCCCTTGGCTGGGAACGTAAATGGACCTTCGAGGAAGGGTTGACCGCGACCTGCAAGTGGTATGTCGAAAACGAGGACTGGTGGCGAAAGATCAAGCGAGGCGATCACTTTCAATCGCACGAGTCGTCCTGGTACAACCAACGTGAAGCCGGCGGGGTCTGATCTTCACTGAATCCTCAAGGTCGATACCCTCATGGAACGACCCGGTACACAAGTAACGCTGATCATTCCCGTCTTTCGAGACGCGGACATGGTCATCGAGTGCCTGACCAGCATCACGGACGATCCCGATTGCGATGGACTCGACATCATCGTGGTCGACGATGCCAGTGGTGACGACACCCCCGACAGAATCGAATCCGCTGCCATGACGGGCGTGCGGATGATCAGGAGAGAACACAACGGTGGTTTCGCCAGAGCCTGCGCGGAGGGTTGGCGAAATCGAGATGTCAACAGACCGATCATCGGTGTCCTCAATGCGGACACCGTCGTTGAGGAGGGCTGGCTGAAGACCTGTGTCGATGTTCTGCTGAAGAATCCCGACTGCGGCTGCGTCGTGCCGTCGGTCGTGGACTACCACACCTCGTCCATACTCGACTCGGCGGGACAGTCCTACGCATCCTGTGGCTGGGGCTATCGTCGCGGGCACCAGCAGCAGACCGACAGCCTCGATTCGGTCGAGGAGATCTTCGGTCCAACCGGCTGTGCCATGTTCGCCAAGGTGGATGTCATCGAGGAATGTGGTGGTCTTTTCCGAGAGGAACTCGAGTGCTACTACGAGGACACGGAACTGTCCTTTCGTCTTCATCGTGCCGGGTATGGAACCCTGCATGTTCCCGACGCCCGGGTCAGACATCGCGTATCCGCCGCCTATGACAGGATTCCAAGACGTCGAGCCTATTTCGTCAGCCGCAACTCGACGCTTCTCTTCTGGACGGCTGTCCCTGTTCGGATGTGGTGGTCGGCCATTCCGCAACGGTGCCTCCTGACCCTGATGCTGATGGTGAAGTCCGCCCGTCAGAAATGTCTGATTCCCTTCGTTCGTGGACGGATAGAAGCGTGGCCGATGATTCTCAGATCCCGTTCACTGAGATCGAAGTCGGCGGCCCGCTTGTTCAGCAGAAACTGGCTCAGCCAGAAGAACAAATCCATGAAGGTCGCCTATGCACGGAATGTACGAAGACAGGACAGGTCGTATCCATTCAAGCTCATTGACGACATCAAGATGGCGTGGAGCGATCCGACCCTTACGAAGCACAAGATTCGTCAGCAGCTCCGGCCTTACTACAAAGGCAAGGGCACATGCCCCATCTGCGACAGAAAGACCCGCTTCAAGGCGGTGAACGACTGGTACCGGGACAATCTCCTGTGCAGAAGATGCAAGAGCATCCCTCGTGAACGGGCGATCATGAAGACGATCGATGATCTCTATCCGAACTGGCGACGATGCTCGTTGCACGAATCATCGCCTGGAAAACGCGGTGCTTCAGCTCGATTGGCCCAGGGATGCGAGGACTACACATCCAGCCAGTTTGACCCCGCGATTCCATTGGGCGAATGGGATCCAACGAAAAGCTGGCAGAACGAGAATCTGGAGAAGCAGACGTTCGCGGATGAACGTTTCGACCTGGTGATCAGTCAGGATGTGATGGAGCATGTGTTCGACATCGATGCCGCCTTTCGTGAGATCGCCCGGACACTGAAACCGGGTGGTGCCCATATCTTCACTACCCCCCTGGTGAACGGCCCCTCAGCAGCAACCCGTCCGGCAGCCAGGCTGCTTGAGGATGGATCCATCGAATATCTTGAACCGCCTGAGTACCACGGAAATCCGATCGATGCTGAGGGCTCCCTCGTCACCTGGAAGTATGGGTACGACATCGTGGACATCATCAAGGAAGCAACAGGCCTTGAAACATCCATAGTGCTGCTCGATGACATGACGCTGGGAATCAAGGGGGAGTATCTCGAGGTACTCGTGACCAGAAAGCCGTCCGGCGAACGACCGGCTAGTCCAGATATCTCCGATAGCCACCACTGACCGTCTCGAGGAAGAAACGAACACGTCTGGCGAATCCCTGAGGGCTGACTCCGGCGAGTTTCGCCGAACGACGAAGGGAACGACCGCCATTCGGTATCGCCCTGACGAAGGACTGGACGGCTGGATCCAGCCGATCACCCAGACGTGCGGCCAGTTCCTGATCCTGCCGGAGGACCTGCGCCAACGCCTTTCTCGATTCCTCGCCGGGCATCATCCGCTTCATGCCTTCCAGGCCATGCAGTGACTGGGCACCGATCTGATTGTTGCCATGCAGCCGGTAACGGACCGTCGGCGCATCGAGCATCTCGATCTTCCCGACAGCGGCAGCCACCAGTGCCAGCCACCAGTCGTGCATCACGATTCGTTCCGGAAAAGGCATCGCGATCCGGAGCAGTGCGCGATTGCAGGTGATCGTGCATCCGGTCACCAGATTGTGGCGAAGCAGCGTGCCAAGGGGATTGGCAGGACGACCGTTGATGCCCCGTGTCTCCATGAAGGAGCGACCGGTCGTCCGGTCGTTCTCGTCGATGAGAATCAGATCGCTGAACACCAG
>DEYM01000166.1:3363-5998 GCA_002364555.1 Phycisphaerales bacterium UBA3158
GGAAGCCATACATCGTCCTGATCGCACAAGGCGATGTAGCGACCGTTGGCTCGGGAGAGTGTGACGTCGAAGTTGTCCATGACGCCCAGCCGTGGTTCGTGGCAAGCTATGTGAACGGGGAATCCGGCTCGACGGGAGAACGCCTGGAGCAGACCGAAGGTTGAATCCCGCGATGCATCATCGCCGACGACCAGCTCGTCGGGCTGGCGAGTCTGCGACAGGATCGATTCCAACTGCGCTTCCAGCCACTGCTCGCCATTGTGGGTACACAGAACGACGGACACCTCTGGCATCTCGTTGCCGGCAGTCGTGTTCATGATCTCCCGGCTTTCATGATGACATGCTGTTCGATCCATTCCCGAGCGCTGATCAGGGCATCCATCCAATCGATTCCGGGTCGCCAGCCGAGTTCCCGATTCGCCCGTGAAATGTCGAGCTGACTGTGTGGCACATCAACTCGTCGCTCGGGGTGCCTATTTATCTGGACCTCGCGGCCCAGCATCTTCTCCACATCGGCTATGACGTCCGCGATGGAGATCCCGCGGCCCGATCCAATGTTGAAGATGCGTTCATCGCCCTTGTATGACACGACGCTGCACATCGCAGAGACGACATCGTCGACATGCAGGAAGTCGCGGATGATGGTTCCATCCCCCCATAGATCGATGGGCGTATCGGTCAATCCACGATGCAGGAAGGTGTTCACGACACCCTGCCCCCTGTGGGGATCCTGCCAGGGACCGAATGGATTGGAGACTCTCAGGTTGAATGCCCGTATCCCGTGCAATCTCTCCGCAAGATGGAGATGGCCTTCGGCCGCCAGCTTCGATATTCCATAGGCACAGACTGGATCTGTCGGCGCCGTTTCGACGGTCGGAACCACGGCGTCGGGACCATAGACCGTTCCACCACTGGAGACGTGGACGATCTGTTTCACACCGGCGATGCGGGAGGCTTCCAGGACATCGAGCGTGAGACCGACGGTGCCGGCCATGTCCTCCCGAAGATGCACGTTCGAAGAGGCCGGCTCCGTGGAACCGGCCACGTGGAAGACGACACTCGATCCGACAAGTGCCTCTGGAGACAGCATCGGCTGGTGTTCGACCTGATATCCCGACAAGGCATCCGGATCGGGGCTCTTGGGATCGATGGCCTCGACCTCCAATCCCGATTCAAGCAATCGCCTGCAGAGGTTGAGTCCGATGAAACCCGCTGCACCGACCACGCTCACCCGGCTGATGTCGCCAAAGTCGATTGTTTCGGTTTCCAGATCAGTCGCCATCGGCACATGGTAGCCGCTTGAATGAGGCGCACGAGGGCTGTATTCGCCATCCCATGGCGGCAACCATCGGCCTGGGCATCCGCCTGGAGTCGATGCCGATCATGAACCAGCGGATTGATGCACCTATACTCCGGCTGATCCACCATGAACATCTCCGTCGTCATTCCGTCCTACAACCATGCCAGATACATCGAAGCTGCCATCGAATCGGTCTTCATGCAGGCTGGTGATTCGATCGATGTCGAACTGGTGATCGTGGACGATGGTTCCACCGACAACAGTCCCGAGATCATCCGCGAGTGTCTCCGGAACGCGCCTCTGACGAGAACCCTGCTGATCGAACAGGAGAATCAAGGTGCGCATGCCGCGATCATGCGGGGACTTGCACAGGCACAGGGGGAGTATCTCACCATCCTGAATTCGGACGATGCCTTTCTTCCGGATCGCTTCCATCGAATCGCCGAGCATCTGCAGACCGGACGAGACTGTCTCGCCTACTCACTGGTCGAGATGGTCGATGAGGATGATCGACCCCTCGATCCCACCCGTCCGGAGTCGAACTGGTATCAGGACGTCCTGGCCAGCGCAGCCGCCTGCCCGACCCAGGGATTCGCGCTTCTTCGAAACAACCCCGCCGTGACGAGTGGAAATCTGATCTTCAGTCGAAGTCTCTATGATCGACTGGGTGGCTTCAGTGAACACAAGCTCTCCCATGATTGGGATTTCCTCCTGAGAGCCACCTTCTTCACCGAGCCGCTGTTCATCCCAGAGGTCCTGATGAGATACCGTGTTCATCCACAGAACACGACTGGACAGGTTCAACATCTGATGGCTCGGGAGGGGCGCGACGGGCTCAACCGTTTTCTCGCCCTCGCCGGGAAGCGGTCTTCCCCCAACAAGCTCGCACCATTGCCGGAGAACTGGCCTCGGTACTGGCCCTGGTTCTGCGATTCCATACGACCGCATTTCAGTCATCTACCCATCAGCGAACAGATCGATCCGGAATGGCGGCCGGTATCCAACACGGATCCGAACATGATCACCAGACGATACGACGGACAAGCCCATGTGATCCAGCCGGGATCGCATGTCGGGCAGGATGATCCGAGAGTTCGTGAGATCTTCCTGATGGCACAACCGACTCCGACGACTGACGGGATGAATCTCTCGAAGACCCCGGCGGAATCGAATCGAATCACCGGCTCGACGACGATCAAGCGGATGATCAGGCGATTCATCCCCTCTCCCATACTCCAGGCGGTGAAGCGATCGACCACGGTGGAGGCTGCTCCGCCTGAAGATCCGGGACCATCGGTCGATCCATCGGAGATCGAGATCGATCCCGACAAGCCC
>DEYM01000139.1 GCA_002364555.1 Phycisphaerales bacterium UBA3158
ATCGGACGTGTGCGTCTTGCAGACCGGCGATGCATCTCCATGATCGAGATTGTGGTTGCGGCAGGTCATCGAGTCGATCATTCCACCACGCAGGTAGACCTGCATGGAGCGATCCCATGGCTGCGCGTTGAAGTCTCCGAGAATCGCGATGTTCCGATCGGGATCCTTCTTGAGCATGGCCGCCACGTATTCCATCACCTGAAGCGCCTCCGCCTCACGATGCCATCTGCTGCGACCTGACTTGTGGTGCATGACGAACAGGGTCAGTTCATATCCCTCGGGCGTCTTGACGGTGGCGCACAGCGGACTTCTCTGGAAACGGATGTTCGTCTTGTCCGCCGGGACCTCGTCCCATCCACCACCGACACGCTTGACCCGATCCAGATTGGCACTCGTCCAGGTCTTGACGTCTCGAATCGGAAAACGACTCAGGAGACTCTGCTCGACACCGCGGTAGTAGCCGACATCCTCGGAGGCGATGTAGTCGTATCCCATGTCGGCGAGATAATTGTCCCGGAACCAGGTGATCGCCTCCTTGGATTCGACTTCCTGGAGTGCGAGCACATCCGCATCGACCGCTCTGATGACATCGGCCAGCGTTCGGCAACGCTCGTCCGTCGTCGGGCCGGGGTTGTCACCGAAGTCGTCGTATTCACCCTGGAGTCGTGGATCATCGGTCTGATCGAAGAAGTTCAGGACGTTGTAGGACGCGAGCCGGATGGTCCCATCCAGACGCGGCATCGGTTCACTCAGCCCGAACCGTTGATTGGGAGAAGCCGCCAGCAGCACTGTCACGATGAGGGGAATGATGTTGAACATGCCCGTCATGGTAGCCGCTGAAACCACGGGATCCGCCGACGGACTGCTCATTCCCGTTCAGGAAACTCGTTCAGGCAGGAGCCAGAAGGCCTTCCACGATCTCATTGAGCCTCTGGCTGGGTCGCATGGCGGCAGACGCCTTGGCAATGTCGGGCTGGTAGTAGCCGCCGATATCCATCGCGGGCCCCTGGGCCTCGACGAGCTGGCCGAGAATCTGATCGAGCGAGCCCTCCAACGCTTCCGCCACCGGCCGGAATCGGTCGGCCAGCCGGGAATCTTCCTTCTGATCGGCGATTGCCCTGGCCCAGGCTGTCGCGAGATAGACATGGGTCCCCCGGTTGTCCAGTTCACCAACCCGCCGAGATGGCGAATGGTTCTCCATGAGATAGTTGGTCGATGCCGCATCGAGTGCTTCCGAGAGCACCTTGGCTCTTGGATTGTCGAAGCGATCGGCCAGATGTTCCAGAGACGCGGCGAGTGCGAGAAACTCTCCAAGCGAATCCCATCTGAGATGGTTCTCATCGATGAACTGCTGGACGAGCTTGGGCGCGGATCCACCGGCCCCGGTCTCGAAGAGTCCCCCACCATTCATCAGCGGGACAATCGAGAGCATCTTGGCACTGGTTCCGACCTCGAGAATCGGAAAGAGATCGGTCAGATAGTCCCGAAGCACGTTGCCGGTGACCGAGATGGTGTCTTCTCCCCTTCGAATCCGATCCAACGAGAAACGAGTCGCCTCGACAGGCGAGAGGATGTGGAACTCGAGACCAGATGTGTCGTGATCCTTGAGGTAGTTCTCCACCTTCACGATCAACTGCGCATCATGTGCACGGTCCTTGTCCAACCAGAACACGGCTGGGCAACCGGTTGCCCGGGCACGACTGACGGCGAGCTTCACCCAGTCGCGGACAGGCCCATCCTTGACCTGACAGGCTCGCCATATGTCACCCTGCTCGACATCGTGCGACATGAGCACATCGCCGTTGGAACCGACGATTCGGACAACGCCATCCGAGGAGATCTCGAAGGTCTTGTCGTGGGAACCGTATTCCTCGGCCTTCTGAGCCATCAGCCCCACGTTGGGGACACTGCCCATCGTGGTGGGATCAAAGGCGCCATTGGCCTTGCAGTCGTCGAAGACCGCCTTGTACACACCCGAGTAGCTGCTGTCGGGGATGACGGCGAGCGTCTCCTGGGTCTCGCCATCGGCATTCCACATGCAACCGGAGGTTCGGATCATCGCGGGCATGGAGGCGTCGATGATGACGTCGCTTGGCACATGGAGGTTGGTGATTCCACGATCCGAATCGACCATCGCGATGGCCGGCCCCGTCTTGAAGCTCGATTCGATGGCCGACTCGATCTCCTGACGCCCGGCATCGGGGAGCGACTGGATCTTGGCGACGAGATCGCCGAATCCGTTGTTGACATCGACACCCAGCGACTTGAATACATCGCCATGCGAATCGAAGAGCGACTTGAAGAACGTCCGCACACCATGACCGAAGATGATCGGATCGGAGACCTTCATCATGGTCGCCTTCATGTGCAGCGAAAACAGGACGCCCTCGGCCTTGGCCTGCGCCACCTGCTGCTGAAGAAACTCGACCAGCGCCTTTCGGGACATGTAGGTGGAATCCAGAACCTCATCCGCCTGCAGCTCGATGGAGTCCTTGAGAACGGTGATCTGCCCGGCGTCGTCGACATGCTCGATTCTCACGGTATCGGCCTGCTTCATGGTCAGGGACTTCTCGTTGTTTCTGAAGTCCCCCGATGACATGGTCGCGACCGTGCTTCTGCTGTCGCCCGACCAGGCGCCCATCGAATGGGGATGCGCCCTGGCATAGGCCTTGACCGCCTTGGGTGCACGACGATCCGAATTGCCCTGCCTGAGAACAGGATTCACGGCACTGCCCTTCACCGAGTCGTAACGCGACTTGATGTCGCGCTGCTTGTCGTCGGCAGGATCCTCCGGGTAATCCGGCAAGTCGTACCCCTGCGACTGAAGCTCGGCGATGGCCGCCTTCAGCTGGGGAACGGACGCACTGATGTTCGGCAGCTTGATGATGTTGGCGTCAGGCAGCTCGGCCAGTTCACCAAGTTCGGCCAGGGCATCGTGGACTCTCTTGTCTGGATCGATGTGATCTGCGAAATGAGCGAGTATCCGACCAGCCAACGAGATATCCCTGGTTTCGACCGTCACGCCTGCCGATTCGCAGAATGCCTTGACGAATGGCAGAAAGGAATAGGTCGCCAGAGCCGGCGCCTCATCCGTATGGGTGTAAATGATCTTGGGGGCTTGGGTCATCTCGTAAGTCACCTTATCCATCAGAAGCGATTGCCCGGAGCACACCACGTGCAGCCGGACTGGATCGAGACCCCGATTCTAGCAGCAAAAAACATACTAAAAGGACCCCTCGGACACTTCTGGATCAGGTCCAGTAGAATATTTCCGGTCATTCATTCCAGGAGCCAGACCCATGAATCGTATTCTCTGCACAGGCCTCTTCATCGCCGCCCTTGCACTGCTCGGTGGTTGCCAGTCGACCCAGACAGCAAATGTATGCAAATGCGATCCATGCACCTGCGGCACGCCCTGCCCATGCACCGCCAAGCAGGCAAGCCTTGGAACCATGAATGGCGTCTGCCCCGTCTCTGGACGACCCGTTGGGCAGAACGCTCCCAGCAGTGAATGGAATGGGACCCAGGTTGGTTTCTGCTGCGGTGGCTGCAAGACTCGATTCGATGGCATGACTGCCCAGGATCAGACGACCATGATGAACGACATGAACGTCGATCAATCCTGAACGGACCGGAACGGCACCTGCCTCATGAACTCTGTCGAATTCGCGACCGGGCAATCCATCACAGGCCCAGGTGCGAATGGTTCACTGCGCGAGATCACCCTGCAACGCGATCCCCTGCAGCATGACTGCGGATGATTTCACGACCGGTGTTCGATCGACGTATTGGTACCCGCCGATCTGGATCTGATGCCAGAGATTCGAACGCACGATCGTGAATGGATTCGAGAAGAACCCGTTGGAAACCAGCGGCCCGTTCAACGATGTGGAGAGTCGGGTGAAGAGGCGTTCGGGCACCATGGATGTCGGGCCATGGGAAGCGTCGCTGCAGGCATCGTTCCAGGCTCCCATCAGTTGAAGATCATGAATGGCGAATGTCGCCTCGTATCGATCCAGCAGTTCCAGGGAACCACGGGTGAAGGTACGTTCAGGAATGGATTCGCCTGTGAAGCCCGGCGCATGGCTGGGCATGATCAGATCCGCGCTGGATGCGGAGAGCCACCCACAGCACAGCCATGCCAGCAAGACGAAAGATGACCCACATATGCCGCGCATACGCCGCTCCTGAACCCCCCGTCGATCAATAGAACCACCAACTCTCGCATCGAAACCCGAGAGATACGGATCTACTCAAGGTCGGGAAGAGCGTGTCGCAAACATCATCAATTGCAAGCAAACGTGGTTGCCCGGAAACACTTGAGAGAGGCGAGGGCCTGTACCGGATGAACCAGTGGTGAATTGGTTTCATCAATGCATGGAACAGACAACATCGCCGGACGAGATCCAAACAGGCGACCGGTCTCATTTACAGAGTGAGCATACGCCGACCTTCTGCAAAGTAAACCAACAATCAGAAAAAGTGGCCATGCTCTGTTCGGCCCATGGCCAATCAAGGAAATGTGGCAACATGACTCTCCATTCGACAACAACCGGTGCCTGAGAACCCGTACCGTCCGCATCCGACCGGAATTGCTCTGATACAGCATTGAAAATGCGATACCGATTGAAAGGCCACGGTTTTAGAGGACAGCCAGCCGGCGAATCCTCCATGGTTGATACCATCGGGACCATGATCCTGGTGATGATCCAGATTCTGATTTTGCTCGAAGCGACGCCCATGAACCCGGACGTCGACAATGCCACCATCCACTATGGACGTGACATACGTCCGATACTCTCCGACCGCTGCTTCCATTGTCATGGCCCGGACGATGAGGCCAGACAGGCATCGTTGAGACTGGATTTACCTGAATCCGCCACGACCACCAATGGACGACGACAAGCCATCGTTCCAGGAGATGCCGCTGCCTCTGCCGTCTGGCAGCGAATCAGTTCGCTTGATCCCAACGACCAGATGCCTCCACCGGATAGCGGCAAGCACCGGCTTGATGAACGGGAGAGGGAACTGATCCGGCAATGGATCGAGGAAGGCGCCATCTACGAGGCCCACTGGTCGTTCGAACCACTCGTCAAACCGCAGGTTCCGGAGCTGAAGGAAGATCGTTGGAGCCGAAACGAAATCGATCGCTTCATCCTGCAGGCCGCCAGCCGTAATGGATATGTCCCGAATGAGGAGGCGGATCGAGCGACACTGGCTCGCAGGCTCTTTCTGGATCTGACAGGCCTGCCGCCATCCACGGATGAACTGAATGGGTTTCTGAATGACGAAAGAGCGGATGCCTACGTCATTCTGGTGGATCGACTCCTCAACGAGGAACCCTATCGAACACGCTATGCGGAGAGAATGGCCACTCCATGGCTCGATCTTGCCCGCTACGGCGACACGTCGGGTATCCACATGGACGCCGGGCGTTCCATATGGCCATGGCGAGACTGGGTCATCGAGGCCTATAGAAGAAACATGCCGTTCGATGAGTTCGTCATCGACCAGCTTGCCGGTGATCTCGTCGACCAGCCCACACCAGAGCAGATCATCGCCAGCGGTTTCAACCGGAATCATGTGACCAGTGACGAGGGTGGCGCCATCGACGACGAGTACCGTCTCATGTACGCCATTGACCGCACCAATACGGTGGGTTCGGTGTTCCTTGGAATGACCGTCGGCTGCGCACAGTGTCACGATCACAAATTCGATCCGATCTCGATCGATGAGTACTACAGCCTGCTGGCCTTCTTCAACAACAACGAGGAACCGGGGATCTACAGTCAGCTTCCGGATCCGAATCGAGCCATGGAACCTGCCTATGAGATCGTCAGCGAAGAGGAGCGTGAACGCCTGGCGGAACTGGACGCCTATCTCAAGGGGATACTCGACAAGCAGGCGATGGTCGATCCCGATGAGCGTGAAGCCATCCAGGCCTTCCGCGGCGATGTGGTCGGATCGGGCAACTGGTTGTGGGAAACGGGACAGGTCGGCCATACGAGCAGCAGTCACGGCACACTGCTCAAGCTGCAGTCCGATGGCTCACTCCTGGCATCCGGCCCGGTACCCGATGTGGACGACTACGTGATAACGATCTCGACCGATGCGACCGATCTTCGATCCTTCATGCTCGAGTTCATGGAGGACCCATCGCTGCCCAACGGACGCGTCGGAAGAGCAGCCAATGGAAATGCGATCATGAGTGGCCTCTCCGCTGAAATCGCCTCTTCGAAACATCCACAGAAGCGGCGGACTCTGGATCTCGCCTGGGCATGGGCCGATACCGAACAACCCGATGGCGACTTCAGGATCACCAATGTCCTTCGTCCGGATGATGGGCGCGTCTGGGCCATGGATACCCATCGAACTCCGGGCAACCGCGTCGCCATCTTCACGACGGATGAACCGTTCGGATACGACGGCGGTTCCGATATCACGCTCACGCTCAACTTCCACTCCCCCTACCCGAGACATTCCCCCGGCCGCGTCAGGGCGATGCTGGGTCGTCCGAATAGGAAGGGCCTCGATCATCTTCCACCCACTCGGACGAACTGGTACATCGTGGGACCGTTCACGGAGGGTGATGAAGAGACGCATTACGAAACGGCCTATGGTCCCGAGGAATCCGGCCCGCTTCGATTCGACAGGAAGTACCTCGGTCAATCATGGCGTCATGCACCCGGCATGAAGGATGCCCAGGACGTGACTCTGGCTGCAGGTCCCGGGGCCGAATACGTGGGATGCGAAATCTACGCCTCGACCGCCAGAAACATGAACGTGTCCGTTGGCAGCGACGATGGCATCATGGTCTACCGGAACGGGCAGCTTGTCCATGAGAATCGAATCAACCGAGGCCTCACACAGGGTCGTGATGAACTGGTTCTGGAACTTGAACCGGGTCGAAACACGCTCGTGTACAAGATCGTCAACACCGGTGGTCCGGGGGGCATCTATCACGATTCGACTCCGCAATCCGACGAGTACCCCATCGACACGCTTGCCTATGTGATCCCCGAGGACATCGCACCGGAACACTCGACAGCTGCGGCATCGATCGCCTGGAGAAGGAACTTCTCGCCTGGATACCTGAAGACCCAGGCCAGCGCCGAGGCCGCCAGGGAACAGATCGCCGAACTCAAGACCGGCATTCCTCTGACCATGGTCATGAGGGAAAAGCAGGAGATAGAGCCAACCTACGTGATGATGAGGGGCGCCTACGATCAACCCGACCACGATCGTCCGGTCCAGAGAGGCGTGCCCGCCATACTGGGCTCGATTGAAATGGAGGGGACACCCGATCGTGCCGATCTCGCCCGATGGCTGGTCGGTGACGAGAACCCGATTACGGCGAGAGTCACGATCAATCGAATCTGGGACATGCTGTTCGGGCGCGGTCTCGTCGATACGGTCGAGGACTTCGGCTATCAGGGGTCGTGGCCCACGCATCCTGAACTTCTTGACTGGCTGGCTGCCGATCTGAGATCGCACGACTGGAACATCCAGCATCTGCTCAGAACCATCGTGCTCAGTTCGACCTATCGCCAGTCCTCACGATCCCATCCACGCAACACCGGGGATAGCGGCAACCACTTCTATCATCGGTATCCCAGACAACGGCTGACCGCCGAACAGATCAGGGATCAGGCACTGTTCATCTCCGGGCTCCTGATCGAGAAGATCGGGGGACCGGGCGTGAAGCCCTATCAACCCGAGGGGCTGTGGCAGGAAGTCGCCATGCAGCAATCCAACACGAGATACTTCGAACGCGACATGGGCGACGATCTGTGGCGTAGAAGCCTCTACACCTACTGGAAAAGAGCCGCCCCACCACCCTCCATGGTGGCTTTCGATGCACCGACGCGTGAATACTGCGCACCCAGGCGAATGAACACCAATACGCCGTTGCAGGCACTGGTCCTCTGGAACGATCCCCAGTTCGTGGAAGCCGCGCGTGTCACCGCGGAACGAATCATTCTCTCCTCGGGCAACGATCATGAGAGAGTCTCACTCCTGTTCAGATCCTGCACGGGCTCGGAACCGGAACCGGATCTGACGAAGGCGATGATCCAGACGCTTGGAGAATTCCGCTCCAGATTCGAAGTAGACTCGAACAGCGCCCGGAGCCTGATATCCGTCGGGGATACGCCCGTCAACGAGACGCTGAAGGCCGACGAGGTGGCCGCCTGGACCATGCTGGTCAACGCCGTGCTTTCAAGCGACGCCGTGATCGTCAAGGATTGAATGATGAATAGAAACAAGTTCACATCCAAACCAGCCGATCCACTCGAGGAGTACCTGTGCAATCTGACTCGCCGCAGATTCTTCGGCTCGATGGCGTCGTCGCTCGGAGTCGGCATGGGTCTCTCAGCCCTGTCATCACTGGCCAGCGATGCCGGCGAGACCATGATCACGACAACCGATGGAGCCAAGCAGATCCTCAGCAATCTGCCCCACTTCGCGCCCAAGGCGCGTCGCGTCATCTACATGCACATGGAGGGCGGACCCAGTCAGCTGGATCTCTTCGATTACAAGCCGGCTCTGTCGGGGCAATTCGATGCAGACCTTCCCGATTCGATCCGGGACGGACAGCGCATCACGACCATGACCAGTGGACAGGCACGCTTTCCCGTCGCGC
Organism: Phycisphaerales bacterium UBA3158; assembly: GCA_002364555.1. GTDB lineage: Bacteria > Planctomycetota > Phycisphaerae > Phycisphaerales > SM1A02 > UBA1668. The sequence goes on from DEYM01000139.1 coordinate 8,642, forward strand.
CGTCCATGTTCAAGTTCAAGCGATACGAGAACAACCAGGATGGTGTGATGCTCTCCGAACTGCTTCCGTATACGGGATCCGTGGCCAAGGAACTCTGTTTCATTCATTCGATGCACACTCCATCGATCAATCATGAGCCGGGCATCACCTTCTTCCAGACGGGACACGAGCAGCCCGGAAGACCCTGCTTCGGCTCCTGGATGAGCTATGGACTCGGCAGTGAAAGCCGCGATCTGCCCGCGTTCGTCGTCATGATCACCCAGGGGTACGGCAACATGCAGGCACTCAGTGCCCGTTTCTGGGGAAGCGGATTTCTTCCCAGCGAGCATCAGGGTTGCAAGCTGCGGGCGGGACGCGATTCAGTCCTGTATCTCAAGGATCCCGATGGCGTCTCGCGTGAAGATCGAAGACGAATGCTGGACCTGGCATCCAAGATCAACCAGCACGAATACGAACAGAGTCTCGATCCGGAAGTGACCGCGAGAATCGCCCAGTACGAGATGGCCTACCGGATGCAGATGTCGGTACCCGAGCTCACGGACATCTCCAATGAACGACCCGAGACCCTTGAGATGTACGGAGAGGATGTCCATACACCCGGCAGCTTCGCCGCCAACTGTCTTCAGGCACGACGACTGGCCGAGCGTGGCGTTCGGTTCATCCAGCTCTACATGAGAGGCTGGGACCAGCACGGCAATCTGCCATCGGAGATCCGGGCACAGGCCAAGGCCGTCGATCAACCGCAGGCGGCCCTCATCAAGGATCTCCGCCAGCGAGGCATGCTCGATGAGACACTGGTCCTATGGGCCGGAGAATTCGGCCGCACCGTCTACTGCCAGGGGCCACTGGCCCAGAACAACTATGGCCGGGATCATCATCCAAGATGCTTCTCGATCTGGTTGGCCGGTGGTGGCATCAAGCCCGGCATCAGTTATGGAAAGACCGACGACTTCTCCTACAACGTCGTCGAGAACCCCGTTGCCGTCCATGACCTGCATGCGACGATGCAGGAACTGATGGGACTTGACCACATCCAGAACACCTATCGTCACCAGGGCCGCGACTACCGACTCACGGATGTGCATGGCAACGTCATTCGGGATCTGATGGTCTGATCTCCACGGGAGCCGGATGCAGTGTGATCAAAGGCTGGTCACCCTCAAGTCCATGAGTCTCCACCAGCTGGCCCGACGGCCACATGGCCGTCACCTGAATACTCGATTCGGCCGGAAGAATCATCTCCAGATGATCGTTGGTATCGAAGCGTTCATCCCGCGTCGTGCCGGCGAGGAACTTCTCGCTTCCGGGCATCGTCACCCTGATCGCCACCGATCGCCTCGTGCCATCGTGGTCGATCGCCACGAATCTGACCTGCTTCATCCCCTCCGGAACCTCCTGGGCAACGGATGAATAGCGACTCGTGACATCCACCGCTCGAATCGATCGGTCCTCAGACGACCATGGCAGCGGGAAATGCAATGGCACCTGTCGCCAGGTGACCGCCAATATCGCGTGTTGCGGATGTCCCTCGATGGCCGTGGAAGCTCTCGCAGCGAACCAGGCCTTGTCGAGATCTTCACCGACAGGTTCCGCCGCACCGGTGAAATGCCATTGACCCGAGTCGTAGATCTCGACCCATGAATGGTTCCCGCTCCCATCCGACCACAGTGGCGTACCGACGAATCTCGCAGGTATGCCGACGCTTCGACATGCATCGACAAGCAGGATGCTCAATCCCGTGCATGACGCCATGCCTGCATCGATGGACTCGAGAGGAGACTGATCCGCACGAGGTCGCTGGGTCGAATAGACGACTCCAAGCGTCTTGAAGATCGTGTTGTTGAGAATCGCCGCTGCTTCGGAGGTCGTACGAGCCTCACTGACCATCGGCGAGAAACGCTTGAGGAAACCCGCCCGCCAGTCGTCCCGCTTCTCGTTGATGCA
>DEYM01000096.1:0-2312 GCA_002364555.1 Phycisphaerales bacterium UBA3158
TTACGAGCGTTGGATCTGATTGCCCGAAAACCGTTCTTTTTCACCCGGCACGGTCCCCATTCCAGAAGAAGCACGGAGAGGTCGTCAAGCCCCACTACGCCGTCATGGTTGAGATCGGCCATGCACGCCTCGGAGGAGTCTCCAACGCATGGCTCGCCAAGGACCGTGTACAGAAAGATCATGTCGACATGATTGACGGTGTCGTCGCGGTTGAAGTCAGCTGGTGAACACGGTGGGCAGGTGTCCCGAATGGTCATGAGGTCGATTGGGCCTGCGGCCAGAAGTACATGGGCATCGATATCGATGGGAAAGCTCGCCGGGTAGTGCCGGTTGGTGAATGGCGGCCCTGGTGCGCGTTCACCACAGTCACCCCATGCAATGAGTCGGCCGTCGGTGGTTCGGACAATCGAATAGTTCGTCCCTGCCTGAACCGACACGACGGGAGGGAGATTCTCGGGAATAGTGGTCTGCTTTTTCCCATTGGCTCCCCAGGCATGAACGATTCCATCGAGGCCAACGGCCAGGGAATGCCAACCACCAGCCCCGATCGTACGGATGTGCTTGAGGTCATCCGGAATCTGCGTCTGGCCCCAGTCGTTGCTTCCCCAGGCCTCGACATCGCCGTTGCGTTTCAGGGCAAGGGAATGCTGTCTACCGGCGGCAATCGCAATGACATCCGCCAGGCCAGGAGGCACATCGCACTGCCCCGCGTCGTTGATGCCCCAGGCGACGACCGTGCCGTCTGACAGGAGTGCGAGCGAGTGGCTCGTACCGGTAGCCAGATGACTGACGTCCATGAGTTCGGCCGGTACGTCACATTGACCATCGTCGTTGGCGCCCCAGGCAACGACGGCTCCAGTTGATTCGATCGCCAGCGAGTATCCGTCACCGGCAGCGACTGCCATGACCTGATCAAGCGAAGCTGGAACATCGCTCTGCCCGTGCCCGTTGTCTCCCCAGGCAATGACATCGCCGACGCCATTGACGGCCAATCGATGGTCGGTTCCAACAGCGAGGCTCTGAATGCCGACGAACTCCTCGTTCACCGGATGATTCACATTGGACTGACCATATTGATCGTCACCCCATGCCGTGATGGTGCCATCGGCACACAGGGCGAGCGTATGCCACCGACCGCAGGCGACTTGCCGCACCAGGCCAAGATCTGCAGGAATGTCGAGCTGGCCCAATTCATTGGAACCCCAGACCACCACGGTTCCGTCTGATCGAACCGCCACGGAATGCTCCATCGCACCAGCGACTGCAACCACGTTCGACAGATCCGACGGAACATCACATTGGCCATGGGTGTTCAAGCCCCAGGCCATCACGGTTCCATCGGACCGTACGGCAAGAGAGTGATCCTTGCCGGCAGCGATGGCGACCGCGTCGTCAAGATCTTCGGGTGTTGTGGTTTCGCCATGGTTGTTGCTACCCCAGCCGACCACCCTGTTGTCGTGGGTCAAGGCGAGTGCATGACTCCTCCCGGCTGCGACCGCTTGCACCGTACCCATAACGGCAGGTGGAGTCTGGATGTCGAAATCGAGATCTCCGTTCTCTCCCGCGAGGTTGTCTCCGAAGATTGAAAGAGATCCATCTTCGTGAAGCATCAGTAGGAACGGATAGTGCGGCTGGCCACCCCACAGGTCCTTGATCGGACCATTGCCCCCTGCGGCGAGCGCCAAGACATCGGCGTAGGTACCCGGGCGAAAGGTATGCCTGGGAGTGTAGTCCTGGTGCCAATCGATCAATTCCCCATCGGATGTAAGAACGGTTCCATGCTCCTGTCCGGCAGCAATGGCAACGGTTCGAAACTGTGCGGACTGAGGCAGGAGATAGGGCTGGGATTGATGGCCCCCCGTCAACTCAAACGAGTCAGGAGGAGGATCCCCCCAGACAACGACTTGCCCTGTGCTCCTGAGCGCGACGGAGAAGATATCCCCTGCGTCAATGGCCACGATGTCATCGAGCGCACGAGGACTTTCGACATATGCACCGCTGCCGCAATTCCAGGCATCGATGTCCTGACAGGACTCCTGAGTGGATGCAGATACGGATACAGACACGGAGACGAGTGCCGCCCCCACGACTGACGATGCATGAGATGTGAACACGTGAGGTCCTCGGTACTGGGAGGAAAGCCGGTGGGAATCGAATCGAATTCAACGGCAACCCCACGTTAGTTGACTGAATAACAAATGCAAGGAAAACGAATCGAACTATCGATCCTGCAGGAGATCATTGCACCTGAAAGACTGTTCGATTTTCGTTTGAACTTCAAGTGAGCGACTGGAGCAAACGATGTCCACACA
>DEYM01000096.1:2723-5454 GCA_002364555.1 Phycisphaerales bacterium UBA3158
CAGCTGCAACCGATACTGCGGATGGTGACCGGCTCCCGAGGACCCGGGCGAGTTCAGAAGTCGCTGATTGGACTGCTCATCAAAACATGACAACTGAAAAATAATTCGTGTTGTTTTTCCAATGCAACCACTACTCTTGAGCTATGAATAGGCGATCCCGTCCGCAACCATTCCGAGAATGGTTTTCACGATCACACAATTCAAAGGAGGGACAGTCATGCCAGAAGACTCCATAGACCAGACCATCCACTCATCACAGATGCCTCAGTTTGATGCGAGCGAAAAGATGCTCAACGCGATCAAGCGTTCAAACGCACAAACAGGAAAGCTGATTCAACTCGGGTATTTCCTAGTCACCTTTCAGGCGATTTCAACCCTGATTGCCGCCACGGTCTTCGTCATCGCGATACTGAACTGACGCTCTTCTCGATGGTGGCGAAACGAATTCGTTCGACATGGCTTCACTTCTTGCCACCCTTCCGATGGCGGCATTCACCTCTCCATCGGCAGCACGATTCCGCCCGCCGGACGTGAACAGAGTGCATCCCTGTCTGGAACAGATGACGGCACTATCCACGCCCTCGATCGACAGTTCCGCCATCAGCTGATCGGTCGTCAGGTACTCGACAACCACCCGATCTTCGAGGGTGCGTGCCGACGCAGGCAGGCGATCCGGCGTTGTGACGAAGAAGTCTGGACTTCTCTCAAGAACACGTGCATACAACGCGTCCTGGTCAAGGGAGCTGATGTCGAGCCCACCCGCTGTCGGTACATCGATCGTATCGAGCGAGACTGATGGGAGCCTGGAGTCGGATGAGCCGTCGGCGAGATACGCGTCAACGCGATCAAGATCCCGATCACCGTCTTCGAGGAGCTGGAACAGACCCAACGTCACAAGCAGCAGAAGCAGCGAACCAGCCACCATGCGACGCTGACGTCTTCGGCGTGTCCGACCTCTGACCGCATCCTGCAAGAGCGGAAGCATCTGTTCACGCCGGCGCATGCCGGCGGATGACAGCTCATGAGACTCTTCGTGTTTATCAGTCATGGTCACCCTCCTCGGACTGGTATTCAAGACGCAGATGCTCGAGTGCTCGACGAATGCGCCCATCGATCGATCCGGGACCACCAAGCCTCAGCGTGCTGCCGATCTTCTGCAGACTCCAACCGAGTACGAAACGAAGGCGAAGGATCGTTCGCTGCTGATCGTCGAGTGATTCGAGATGACGATCGAGCTCATCGAGCTGTTCCCGCGACATTCGTTCAAGCGCCGTATGAACCGGGCGTTGCTCTCGCTTGTGTCGACGCGATTCGGCCCGGACCCGATCGCGAGCCACATTGAGAAGCACCCGATCGAGCCAGGCTCGAAGCTGCCGCTCCTCGTGGAATCGAGGCAGCTGCGTGGCGACCTTCATCATCATGTCCTGGACAACGTCCAGAGCAGTGGCCTCATCGAATCCCGTCATGCGCATGGTCGACTCCAGACATCCATCGAACCAATACTCGTAGAACACCGCGAACGCCTCGGTCGAACCCGAGACGATCGCGGTCGTGAGCTGCCTGACGTCTGACGGGTCATACCCATCTGAAAATCCCATGACTGCTCCAAGCTTACCGAGAGATCAATGATGGCCAAACACTCCTTCAACTACTCATCCTCTTCAGCATCTTCCTTCTCGAACGCCCGCTCCATGGCGGCATCCTTTTCATCCTCTTCCTGCCGCTGCTTCTCCATGAGTGCTTCATGATCCTTCATCATTCTTTCAAGCTTCTCCTGCTGAATGTGAGCCGTATCCTTGGTGACCTGTTCGAGTGCATCCAGGGCCTCGGACTTGATACGGGCTTCCCTGGCTGCGATCGCTTCATCGGATACCCGCCATTGGGCACTCGTCTTCAGGGCCTCAATTGTCTGGGACACCATGCTGTTGACGGATCTCGTCCCCTTGACGAAGAGAACACCGGTCGCCTCATGGAAACGCACCTCGGTGCGTGATTCTTCCTGACCCGATTCCTTGAGTTCGATACCCGCTTCAACCGTTCCGAAGATCTCCTCGATGCCCAAGCCACTGGTCAGCAGCTGCTGAATCGAGATCACCTCGACGACGACCGAAGGCTGTTTAAATTCCGGCTGCTTCACGAAGTCCATGTAGACAAGCTCATTGTTGACCTGTCGATACTCGAGACTACCCTTGACTCGCTCGAACTCGTTCGATTCATCCCGTCTGCCGTCACCCAAGTCAACTCCCGATCTCATTCGATAGCCATTCACATTGCTGATCAGATCGATGATCGTTTCAGGCTTCGTGATTTGCGCCTTGAACTCTGGAATGACGAACTCACCCGCCTCAGTGCTGATGACCACTGGAAAATCAGGGAAGTCCTCGGACAATTGTGAAATGAGTGACAATGCCGAACCACCCATGAAATCGAACTGAAAACGCTGAATGGAACCCTCAGCAGCATCAGCGGATACTGGCACTTTGACGGGCGGCAATGGCACTTTGACGGCCGGTAATGGCACTTTGACGGCCGGCGAGGCGGTGGCCAGAACGGCTGGGATCGCCGTGAAGAAAACGGTCATGAGGAATGTATTCTTGAAGAGGTTGATCATGGTCCAGTTTCCTTGTGTACATGCGGTGTTTCGTTCGTCGCCCCCCGGAATCAGACAACCGACTCCACTGATAGAACGACACCGATCCATGCACTTCGCGTGATGGAGCTGATTTATCTG
>DEYM01000096.1:5856-7169 GCA_002364555.1 Phycisphaerales bacterium UBA3158
CATGCCGGGATGGTGGCATCTCTGCCGGATGCTCGAATCGATTGCGACACTCGCCTCGAGTTCCGCGATGGATGCGACAGACCCCTCAATCGGAGACGGTCGTGGCTCCGACGTCCCCCGAGGTACTTCGGGAATGTTCGCGGATCGCGTTATCGATGACCGCCATCATGTCACCTGGTTCCGCATTTTCGGAGTTCGTCATGACGACCACTCCATACTTTTTCTCAGGATAGATCTCCATACGGGTACGGACCTTCTCCTGCACACCTGTATGAAGCACCTTGAGATCGGAGCCCGAACCGGAGAGCCCAAATCCCAACCCGTAGCCGGTCTTCTTGCCGTCACTCGTCTCCTGGGCAGTCCACATCATCTGACGAGTCTCTCGAGACAGGAGTTCGTCGCCTGCGAGTGCGGACGCGAAGGTAGCGAGATCATCGATATTGGACACCCATCCACCCCCACCGAGCTTCCATGACACGTCAGTGTCGGTCGATGGCGTGATCTGTCCATCCTTGATTCGATATCCCACCGCTCGACCAGGGAACCGCTGCCATTGATAGTCCGGACGCAGCGTCTTCAGCTTGAGGGGCTTGGAGATCCTGTCCCGGATCTGAAGTGCGAATGGCTGTTCGCCGCATCTCTGGATGACTGCACTGGCCAGAATGTAGCCATGAGTCGTGTATGCAAACTTGGCACCGGGCTTGGCGACCAATGGGGACTCCTTGAATCGATCCAGTGCGAGTATCACATCCTTGTACGGATGCCGCATGCTGTAGTCGCGTTTGGTCTCGATGACAGGACCATTGGTGTAGTGAACGATTCCACCAAGGTGCCCCAGCAACTGGCGCATAGTGATCGGCGTTCCCTTGTCGGGGAACTCGGGGACAGCCTCGCGGATATCGGCATCCAAATCGAGATTGCCCTGCTCGAATAGCTGCATGGCCACCACCGCGGTGAGGGGCTTGCCGATCGATGCCCATCGAAAAAGGGTCTTTCGCCCTACTCGAACCTTCTTCTCACGATCGGCCCAACCATAGCACGCGGTATAGGCGACCTCGCCATCTTGAATAACACCGATCGCTACACCCACGGCCTGCTGCCTGGCCATCTCCTTCTCGACAGCATCATCAATGGCTTTTCTGAGAGATGGGTCGATCGCATCAGAGGCATTCGATGTCGCGAACCCAGACAGAAGCATCGCCAGAAGCAGCAGAATGTGAGCAGATCTATTCGATCCCATGAACGTTCTCGCAGTCACGATAAGGACGACATCCAAATGTACTCTATCGAGACGCGTTCATGGTCTCCAATTC
>DEYM01000134.1 GCA_002364555.1 Phycisphaerales bacterium UBA3158
TCTTCGACCGCAGCACGCGTCGAGTGAAGTGCATCCTCGACACGAGCCTTCTTTTCCTTGAGTTCAGCCTCGCTGGCCGCACCGACATTGACCTGAGCCACACCACCAGCCAGCTTGGCCAGGCGTTCCTGCAGCTTTTCACGGTCGTAATCGGAATCGGACGCCTCGATCTCCCTGCGGATCTGGTCAATGCGGCCCTGGATATCGGCTGTTGATCCGACACCTTCGACAATGGTGCACGAATCGGAGTCGATGACGACCTTCTTGGCTCGACCAAGCTGCGAGATGCTTACCTTCTCAAGATCGATGGCCAGATCCTTCATGATGGCCTCGCCACCAGTCAGAACAGCCAGATCCCCGAGCATCGCCTTGCGACGATCGCCGTATCCGGGGGCCTTGACGGCACAGACCTGGGCGACACCTCGAAGCTTGTTGATGACCAGTGTCGACAACGCCTCTCCGGTGATGTCCTCCGCGATGATGAGCAGTGGCTTCTTGGACTCGACCGCCTTTTCAAGGACAGGAACGAGTCGCTGTGCGCTGTCGATCTTGTCTTCGAATATGAGAATCAGCGGCTTGTCGAGTTCAACGACCATGGAATCCGAATCGGTCACGAAGTTGGGGCTGAGATACCCACGATCGAACTGCATGCCTTCGACGACCTCGATGTCAGTCTCCAGGGACTGGCCTTCTTCAACCGTGATGACGCCATCCTTGCCGACCTTCGAAAAGGCCTTGGCGATGATCTTGCCGATCTCACGATCGTTGTTGGCGGATATCGTCGCGACGGCTTCGATGTTGTTGGCCACGGGAACCGACATCGATTCGATCTCGGAGGTGACCTTGTTGACCGCCAGTCGAATCCCACGCACGAGTGCGTTGGCGTCCACACCAGCAGCGATGTGACGCAGACCCGCCTTGAAGATCGCTTCCGAAAGGACCGTTGCAGTCGTCGTACCATCGCCAGCGACATTGCTTGTCTTGGAAGCGGCCTCTCGCACGAGGCGGGCACCCATGTTTTCCACTGGATCGCGAAGCTCGATCTCCTCAGCGACGGTTACGCCATCCTTGGTGACCTTGGGGCCTCCCCAACTCTTGTCGAGGACGGCATTTCGTCCTCTTGGTCCAAGCGTGGACTTGACGGCGGATGCAAGCTTCTCAACTCCCTTGAGCAGAGACTTGCGAGCCTCGATATCGAAAGCCAGTTCCTTGGCGGCCATGATGAATACTCCTGCCTTCTTTTCCATGTTGCCGCCCCCGGAGATGAATCAACTACCCGGAGGTCGGATCACGTATCTTCCCTCAAATGAAGCGGTCGTGTGGCCCATGCAGGCATGGGGTAAAACCCCCCTGGCGGGTCATCGAGAGCGACCTGGTTGGATCCTTTGTGCCATCAACAACTACAGAGGGAATCATGTCCTGCCAGGTTGGCAGGCGACCGGTCCCCTGAACTGTGTGTCATTTGGACTGGTCTGGCGAGAGATACTCTCGAAGCCGTGGTGGCGGACACTGCAGAGCGGACCTGACCCAGGCCAGATTGAAGCACAGATAGATCAAACCCACGAGCACCAGAAGAATGGCGACCCAGGCAATGGCCATGCCGAGAAAGCCCAGCCCGGCCACCGACTGGCCGTTGAGGGTGAAGGTACTCGTGAATGGAATGGTGGAGCCCCCGCTTGGTGGCGGAATGTTCTCCCCGATCCTGACGAGCACGACACCAAGTGCGATGAACAATATGCCGATCAGAAGATCCCATATCCGCTGACGCCTGATTCGATCCGTTCGGAAGACTCGACTTCTCGCTCCCACCTGCACAACGATCTGCTTCAGTCCAAAGAGATAGATTCCGGCCCCAAGCAGAAAAAGCAGATCAAGCAGTGAAGGTCCCAGCATGGCATCGGGATTGAATCGACCGGACAACAGACAGCCGACAATCCAGATGGTCAGTCCGATGGCGAGCGTCGTGATGCCCCTGCGACCCGTGTGGTTACCCGCATCTGCAGGAGACGGCCAGAGTTGGAAGACGGGAATCCAGCCAATCACACCGCACAACACGGCAAGAGCGGTGGTGACGAAGACCAGAATGCCTGCGAATGAAGAACTGCTCAGGCCAATCCACGGTGTCATGACGATTTCGCGCAAAGCCACTGAGAATGCGGCCAGAAGGGTCAGGATCCCCAGGATGAGAAGCGCGTTGCCAACTCGATGGGGCGACAGCAGCGGCGGAAGCTTGTGCATGGTCGGATCGATGGCCGATGCCAGTGACTGACTCGTGGACCTCCCGCACTCCGGGCACATCGACATGGCAGGGAGCCCCCGCAGGTCGTATCCGCAACGGCTGCACGGAAGATGAAGGCAGATGGCTCGACCTTCGAGTCTCTCGGGCCCGTCTGAGCCAAACAGAATGTCGCTTTGATTCGAATTCATCTGTTATCTACAGGCAAGAATGACCTCGGGAGCGCCATTCTGTCAATCAAGTTCTCGATAAAGCGGTCGAAGCTATACTCATCCGTCCTTATGTACATGAGCCATCTATGGATGACCAAGCCGTCACCATGCGAACAGGAGGGTCGGCATGGACACCAATGCCCTGACTCGATTAAGAGATAACGTCACTTCGGTCTACCTCGGCAATGCCACGGCTGTCGATCGTGTCGTCACCTGCCTTCTGGCCAGAGGTCATGTCCTGATCGAGGATGTTCCCGGGGTCGGTAAGACGGTTCTCGCCAGTTCGCTGGCGAAGTCCATCGACGGGACCTTCTCTCGAATCCAATGCACCCCGGATCTACTGCCGGCGGATGTGACGGGCATCACGGTCTACGAACGGGAGAGCACCGAATTCCAGTTCAAGCCCGGCCCTATCTTCCACAACGTCGTGGTCGCCGACGAGATCAATCGAACGACACCCAGAACCCAGTCGGCCATGCTCGAAGCCATGAGCGAAAACACCGTGTCGATCGATGGCGTGACCAGATCACTGCCCTCGCCATTCATGGTGATCGCCACCCAGAATCCCTACGAGTTCGAGGGGACTTACTTTCTCCCTGAAAATCAGCTGGACCGGTTCCTCATGAGAATCGCCCTTGGGTATCCCGCCCCACCAGATGAATGTCGTGTTCTTCAACAACAACCCGGCAGGACGGGGCTCGAGGAACTTCGCCCGGTCATCAATGTCGAGGACATCGTCTCGCTTCAGAATTCTGTCGATCAGGTCAAGGTGGATCAATCTCTCCTTGACTACATCATCGCGATCGCCACCGCGACGCGCAGTCACGAGGATCTTCAGGTCGGGCTGAGTCCCAGAGGCTCACTCGCACTTTCCCAGGCCGCCAAGGCGACCGCCATCCTGGATGCCCGGGACTACTGCATCCCCGAGGACATCGTGGCCAATATCGTTCCGGTATGTGCGCATCGAATCATCAGCCGCAGCTACATGCACGATGGCGACACCCTCACGACCAGACGAATCATGCAGCAGATACTTGAAACCGTCGCCTCTCCGGCCTGATGGCTGATGGCTGATGGCACAGTGGACTTCTCAGGATCGTTCAGATCTTCGTGACAGGTTCTGAACCTTGCGCTGCGCTCCTGCGGGGTCGGAGAGCATCGTCCATGAAGTGTCGTAGTACGCCGTTCCGGCTGTCGCGAACAGCAGGCTGCCGACTCCGACACAACGCTCACCGACCGAGACATGGATCATCGTCTGTCTGAGATGGACGAGTGATGTCTCGAACTGCGTCCGGCGAACCACTCCCGAGAACGTCAACACCCGTCTGGTTGTGAGAATGTAGACACGGAATCTCCACTCGAGAACCGACCATGACATCAACACCACGGCAATCCCCGCAGCCGCCAGCCAGATGATGCTGGACAACGGCCGTTGCCCGATTCCCAGTTTGTCGAACATGGAGCCGACAATACTCAGGAGCGTTGCGATGATGGCCAACACGACGATCATCCTGATCGGATACAGGAGAATGAACCATGGACTTGGCCTGAGCGTCAGGACAATCTCTTCACCACCTTGAATGACCATCTGCTTCAAGTGAACATCCAATCAACCGTGGTAGATCTCCGGACGCAGAATGCCGATGTCGGGCAGGTTTCGATACAACCCGTCGTAATCGAGGCCGTAGCCGACAACGAATTCGTCGGGAATGTCGAATCCAATGTATTCACACGGGACATCAGGGGCCGTCTCCTTCCGGAGGAGCACACAAGCCATCACCGAAGCAGCGCCAGCTTCCTCGGCCATTCGCCTCAGCGAATCGAGCGTCTTACCTGAATCCAGAACGTCGTCGACGATGACGACATGGTTGCCTTTGAGAGAGTTCCAATCAATTCCCTCAACCTTGACAGGCTGGTTGGGAACAGTCGTCGCACCGACGTAACTTCTTGCCTTGACTGGCTCTATGCGAAATGGGATCGGCAGATGCCTCATGAGATCCGCCACAAAGACGACACTCCCGGTCATGATTGGCAGCAGCAGCAGCTGCCCCTGACCCGCCCTGCTTCGCAAGTCTTTTTCCATCTGGCCAGCCAGGACTTCAATGCGCTCAGCAATGCTGTCACGATCGATCAGAATGGCCTGAATATCTGAATGCATACATTCCGAATGCTACCAGCCACCGAGCCCGCACACCTGATTCGTACTGAAAACGAATCCATGGCCCTACATCCGACTGATTGCCTTAAGTCTATTTATGACAGTTATTTATGAC
>DEYM01000100.1:0-398 GCA_002364555.1 Phycisphaerales bacterium UBA3158
GCGGCGGCACCGCGTTGTAAACCCGTTTATTGGTTTGGATTTACAAACTTCCCTCTTGGCCCATCGACATGAAAACGTTTCATGGAATGGGAACCCGTTCCGGGGTCGAATGTAGCGGGGGGAGAAACCCGAGACAAGTGTAAATGCGACCAAATCTCATCGAAAGCCTATGTTTCATCGACCTGGCCGACGGCCACGTAGAGCGAGACCTGATTTTCCTGAATTCTCTTCATGCCCTGGTAGTAGTCGGAATCGATCTGCATGAGGCGGATCTGGTCGAATCCAGCCTCCTCCATCGCCTGTTTCATGACCACGCGGTCATGGCACCACATTCTCAGATACCGGCTGGACGCGTTTCCCCAGTCCGGGACGTCGTAGTAGTCGACCGCGGTGGAATC
>DEYM01000100.1:802-6390 GCA_002364555.1 Phycisphaerales bacterium UBA3158
TCATCGGGGACCACATGGACGAGTGAGGACATGCTGAGGATGCCATCGAAGGATGCGGGTTCGAATTCCGGTCTTCTCATGTCCATCAACTGGAAATCGACCTCGGGAAAGCGCAGTCGGCCACGATTGATGAAGGCTTCGCAGAGATCGATCGCCACGACGTCGTAGCCGGCCAACTTCAGGGCATTGGCATCGATACCCGGTCCACATCCCAGTTCGAGTATCCGGCGGTTCTGGTCGGGTCTGCCCAGAAGTTGTCTGATGGACGCCCTGAGTGTCGGATCATCCTCGATGGTCGCGTAGTACTCCGCGATGCCCTCGTAGGTGAGGATGGTCTCGTTCGTGTGATCGTCGGAAAAGGGCATGGGTGCGGATCTTGTCGGTGTACAGAGATGGGAGGTCTCAGTGGTCCATTGGTCTATCTGGCAATCCGAGTGCTTCCAGTGCATTCGCCAGTTCGGCAGCCGACCTCTTGGTGATGGGCCGCAGCGGAGGACGTGGAGGCCCCAGATCGAGTCCGGCGAGTTTCATGACGGTTCTGCCGGCGGGAATGATTCCATGATCCTCGAGCACATCGATCATGACGACGACTTTGTCATGCGCAGCCGTGGCGGTGATCATGTCGCCGGCTTCATGGGCGTTCATCATCTGTTGAAAGAGTCCGGCGGAGTGGTTGTAGGCCGCGCCGATGGCCGACTTGACCCCCAGCTGCAGACCGAAGAGGAGCATCTGATCGCAGGCGAAGATGACCTGTGCATCATCTCCACAGGTCTCGACGGCCTGTTCGAGATTCTCGAGGTCGCATCGAGTCAGCTTCACGCCCGCGAAATTCGGTATGGATCCCATCATCGCATCCAGGGTGAGCGTGGGGGGGAAGTCCACATGCGATCGAGATGGATTGTCATAGAAGAGGAACGGTGTTTCGCCGGCCGCCTTGGCGATTGGTTTCAGGAATTCGACGAGATCATCGACCGATGCCGGAGGTATGCACGGAGGAGCCATGGCCGCGATGACGTCGACGCCTGCAGCGGCGGCAGCCTTCGACATTTCGATGGCTTCCGACTGGCATGGGCTTCCTGCATGGAAGATGGTGGCCAGTCCTTGCTTCTTCGCCTCCGGACACCAGGCTTCGATGAGATCGATGCGTTCACTCATCGTGAAGGAGACGGATTCCCCCGTCGTTCCACAGATGAAGACGCTGTTCACGGCTGATTTGCCCAGATGCTCCGCATAGGCTGGGACGACATCGAGATTCAGCGAACCGTCATCGTTCGTCGGCGTGTAGGTGGCTGCTGACAGGCCTTGAAGAAGTTCCATGGTGATCCATCCTAGTCGATCGATGCCGTCGGTGACGATGATAGAATCCGTTCATCACGCTGTTGTTCATCGCTGCAATCATCACCAACTGCATTTGATCCGGAGCCTGTCCTGTGAATCCTGCATGGATCGTTTGTCTTGTTCTGTCATGGTTCATTCTTCAGGTTGGGTCCGGTGTCGCCGGTGGGCCAGCATCGGTTTCAGGCGATTACGAGCGTTCGATTCCGTGGTTGGATCTCACCGATCTGGCGGAGTGGAAGCAGGGGCGGGGAATGGCGAATCCCGTGCATCGAGCGACCACCGCACTGCCGGATGATTCCGTCATACGTCTCGATTCCACCTTGGAAGGGGGTATGAGTCTCGTTCATCGACCAGGGGCAGGTCTGTCGCCGATCGGCCCCATCCAACAGCATCGCGTGCTCGATGGCATGGTGCTCGATGCATCGCCTCTTTCCGGTGATCGGATAGGTGTTCTCCTCTACGACATGTCCGAGCAGAGCCCGACCCATGGCTGCCTGGTCATCTGGGTGGGCACACTGGATGATCTGCTCTCATCCCGGGAAGGTTCGTACACCGTCAAGCTGACGGATACCGATTCGGAGATACCGATCCGTGGAGAGATCCACAGAAATCTCGAGAGCAGCGTGTTCAGAGTGAGAGCGGACTTCGATGGAGATGTCCCTCGGAGATTCCAGTCCGTTCTGACCATGATGGAACTGGACGAACGTGTCCCGACACGTGGGTACGACATACCGACTCTGGATCTCGACTCCCTGACGACGGGGCATGTGGTCGTCGATCGCGAGCCGGGTCAGTATCTCGGGCATCCGACCACCGTGTTGTTGGAGGATGGAAAGACCATTCTCTGCGTCTATCCCCGTGGCCATGGCCGTGGAGGTGTCGTCTACAAACGTTCTCTCGATGGTGGTCTGACCTGGTCGGAGCGTCTGCCGACGCCATCAAGCTGGGAAGGCAGCCAGGAGGTTCCCACGCTTCATCGTGTCGTTGATCTCGAATCAGGCAAGAAGAGGCTCATCATGTGGTCGGGCCTGTTCCCGGCTCGATTGTCTGTGAGTGAGGATGACGGCGAGACCTTCTCGCCATTGAAGGCCGTCGGTGATTGGGGGGGGATCGTCGTGATGGGATTCGTCGAGCAGCTCGTCGATGGCCGCTATCTTGCGATGTTCCATGATGACGGGCGGTTCATCTCCGAAGACAATCGCCAGACCGATCCGGTCACCTTCACCCTGTACAGCACCCTGAGTGAAGATGGTGGACGCAGTTGGTCGGCACCTCGATCGGTCTGGTCGGGGCAGGATCTGCATCTGTGCGAACCGGGAGTCGTTCGTTCACCCGACGGGGATACGTTGGCGATCCTTCTTCGTGAAAACAGTCGACGACGCAATTCGCATGTCATGTTCAGTGAAGATGAGGGGGATACCTGGTCGGCTCCGAGGGAGCTTCCCGCCTCGTTGACCGGGGATCGCCATACCGCCGTGTACTCGCCGGATGGGCGGCTCTTCATCTCATTCAGGGACACGACTCTCGAGTCGCCCACCAAGGGTGATTGGGTCGGTTGGGTGGGGACCTGGGACGACATCCGCTACGGGCTTCCGGGCGACTACCGTGTGCGTCTCAAGGACAACAAGCATGCCTGGGATACCGCGTATCCCGGTGTGGAGATGCTTCCGGATGGAACGATCGTCGCAACGACCTATGGACATTGGGACGAGGGTGAACCCCCGTACATCCGTTCAGTTCGCCTGAAGCTCGAGACACTTGACCAGATGAAGCCGATCACATCCGATTGAGCCGGAAGCGACGACCGGAAATCGGACTCAGTGAGCAGCCTTGGTCGTCTCGGTCCACGGATTGACGACGTGGCACATGCGTCCCGTCTTCTGAATGTAGTCCTGATGATAGTCTTCCGCGGCGTAGTACTTCTTGGCGGGCTCCACTTCCGTGACGATCGGTTTCGAATACGCCTTCTCAGCGGTCAGTCTTTCTATCAGGGCTTTCGCCTGCTTGGCCTGCTCATCGTCGACGGTGTAGATGCCTGATCGGTACTGGCTGCCCACATCGGGTCCCTGTCGATTCAGCTGGGTTGGATCATGCATCTTGAAGAAGGCTTCCAGGAGTTCCTGATAGCTGATCTTGTTCTTGTCGAACGTCACCTTGACGACTTCGGCATGACCAGTGTCCTTGTAGCACACGTCCTTGTAGGTGGGATTGTCGGTTCTACCCTGCATGTAACCGCTTTCCGAATCGATGACACCCTGTCCCTCCTGGAACCAGTGCTCGATTCCCCAGAAGCAGCCTCCGGCGAAGTAGGCGGTCTCGAGCTCCGCAGGTCGGGACGCCTCGGGTACCGGCTTGCCTTCCTCGAGGAACACGAGGGCAGCCGAGTTGAGACAGTGTCGTTCACCGGTTGGTGGGGGCCCGTCCTCGAAGACATGGCCCATGTGGGCATCACAACGTGCGCAGGAGATCTCAGTCCTGACCATGCCGTAGGCCTTGTCGACATCGCGTCGGAGATGGTCAGGGTCCACAGGCGTGTAGAAGCTTGGCCATCCCGTTCCGGAATCGAACTTGTGGCTTGATGAGAAGAGTGGAAGACCGCAGACCACGCATGCGTACGTACCATCCTTCTTGTTGTCCAGAAGTGTCCCGCAGAAGGCTCGTTCCGTTCCGGCCTTCTGGGTGATCTTGAAGGCTTCGGGAGTCAGTTTCGATGTGAGAACGGCTTTCCTCTGATCATCGATCGGGGTGATGTCATGTCCACTCTTTGAATACACGGGTGTCATCTCTGTCTCCGTTCCGGCTGCGGAATCGACCTCTTTCCGGGTGGGGCTGTCGAGACCGCCCGCAATGACCAGAATGGCCGAGAGCCCTACGAGGATGGGAATGAATAGTCGCATGCCCAATGATATCTCCCATGAGGGCTCAAGGTTCTGTTTTTGACTCGGGTCGGGCGTCTGTCGAGGAGAAACCGGTCGGAGGATGCGGATTACGTTGGGCAAACATCCAGTCCATGGCGCCTCGAGGGCCGTACGCATAGGGCCACGAGGCATGGCCGACTCCCGGAAGGACCGTGTAGGCAGGACGCCCTCCGGCATCCCGGATGGCGGTCACCATTCGCTGACTCGCGCTTTCGGGCACGATTTTGTCAGTGTCACCATGGAATGCCCAGATGGGGACATCCGTCAGTTTCGAGGCGGTTCGTGGATCACCTCCGCCGCAGATGGGTATCACGGCGGCGAACCAGTCCGGATGGCGAGCCGCCAGATCCCAGCTTCCAAAGCCACCCATGGAGAGACCGGTCAGATAGATGCGCGAGGTGTCGATGTTCTCCTCGGAGAGGATCTTCTGGATCGTGACAATGGCCGCCTTCAAGGCCTTGGTCTGTTCCGCCGGTCTGTCCTTCCGGGCGCGAAACGGGGACCAGGAGTCATCGGAAGGGCATTGGGGAGCGAGCACGAAGCAGTTGCGAGTGTTGAGATGGGGGGCATCCAGAAAACGTTCCGGGAGATAGGTCAGTTGACGTTGGTTGTCATCGCCTCTTTCCCCTGCTCCATGGAGAAAGATCACGAGTGGCGCACTCGTGTTTCGATTGGCTGGTTTCAGAATTCGATACGGATAGGTCTTGTTTCCATTCGATGTCGACATGGTCGTTTCACCATGTTCATATCGCGTGGTGTCGTTCGCCTGGACAGAGGATGACATCATGAGAATGACCAGAAGGACTGAGGGGAGCAGTGCCATTTGCATGGTTCGTATCCTGTGGATCCGAGTCGTGGTGGCTAGAAGGAGGGCTTTTCGGTGGGGATCTTGTAGAAGCCCCTTCCGGTCGATTCCAGTTCCCCCTTGGAGACCAGGACACGCCAGACATCCACCGGGAACTTCTCCGGGGGGAGAATCGAGTCGAACCCCGCATCCTTGCCTGTGGACAGCGGACTTCTGCCCAGTTTCGATTCATGATCGAGACGCATGAGCTTGAAGCGTTTTCGAAACGCCTTCATCGCATCCCTCAGTACCTCCGGCGGGAACTCGGGAAGGATCTCCTCGAGAGGATCCTCGGCCTCCTCGATTCCCTGCAGCACATTGATGAGATGCTCGATCGCGGAGAGATCACGGCCCGCAATGGCGCCGGCGACCTCGTTGGGATCGGCCTTGGCCTTCACGAGTAGTCGTTGCAGTTCTCCCCAACGAGGACCGGATTCATCCGCTGTCATGTCCTGAAGAAGCGATCTTGCTTCATCGGTCAATGAAGT
>DEYM01000049.1 GCA_002364555.1 Phycisphaerales bacterium UBA3158
AGGACACCGCCCCATTCCCTTGGCTGCACGACGGACAACCAGGCGGACACCGTCATCTCCCGAACTGGAAGGAGCTCCTTCACGACGGCGTAGTCGTCCGCGATGATCAGCAGATCCTGTTCGGTCAGCTCGGCACCCCCGCCCTGCCTGTCGGGTACGAACTCGATCGGCCGATCAAGAACGATCGATGGTCCGAGTTGGGCATGCAGCTTCTCTTTGGAGACATCCGATTCCTGGAGCGGATAGGCCACCAGAGCATCGGGATCATCATGAAGCACGGTCAATGAAATCAGCAGTATTGGCAGAGTGAGCATCATGCCAGCATAGCTTCCTGGATCGATCAGTCCGATCGGACCGGATACCAACGAACGGTCGCCAGAACGGCCCTGTGGTCGGATGGCCATTCCTCGAAACCGATATCACTCGAGGGATCGCCGTGATCACCCAGGACATGGACTCGTACCGGCTCGAGATTCTGTGATGCATAGATCATGTCGATTCGATCGAGCGCGGCGGTCTTCTGGGCTTTTCGTGGATCATCGAATCCACTCGCATCCCAGTGCCCCCGACCCTTCGTTCCATCGGCATATCTCGGCGTCCAGGTATGACCTGGATGCAGGGTCTCGCTCGGCCGCAGTGTTCTGAAGACATCATTCAATCCAGGCAATGAGCCATCGAGCCCGAGTTCTTCGCTGTATCTCGAAGGCGATGACATCACCTGTGAACCCTTCCATTCAATGGCCGGCCCCAATCGTGTGTCGGTCGGGTTCGATACCCATCGATCAAGCCCCGATTGTTCCCAGCGACTCGTCCAGTCCAGATGGGACGGCTCGTTGAAATCACCACCGATGATCACCGGCGTGCCAGCCAGAAGCGATGGATGGACAGAACGATAGGTACTGAAGTAGACATCACCCTTGTCGCTCTCCTCGAGTATTGCCGCGGGATCGATCCCCTGCCCATCGAGCAAGCGGTCCTGTATCAGATACGGACCATATGGATACGGCTTCCAATGCACGTTGTGCACGACCACATGACCCGATGGATGCAGTATTCGCGATGTATCCTGATCGATGCCTTCGATTGGATACTTCGCATAGGTGGCCTGACCTCTGGTTCCCCCGCCTCGTCGATTCCAGGCGGGGTCATCTGCCTTCAACAGATCGAATACACGCTCATCCCCGGATTCCTCCTGCACGAGGACGACGTCGGGATTCGAACGGACGATGACATCGGCTATGGCGGCATGGCGTGGCTTCTCGTGAAGAGAATCGGCGGCAGTCGGACCGGGAACGTCCCCACTGTGGAGAATATTGAAGGCCAGGACATCCAACATCACGGGCTCGACCGCCCGATTCGATGATCTTCTTTCCCAAGTCAGATCCATCACGAGTGCCCCGTGATCGGACGGGAACTCGCGATTCTCGATCGGGATCGCGTTGTCTTCCCATTGTTCAGGCAGAACATGTCCCGATACCGGCTTCAGGATCCAGCCATTGCGGGCCTGGGAGGGATTGCGCAGATACAGGCGATCGATTCGTTCGAATCCCGTCACCTTGCCGTCGCTCTCACGGAACATCGGTGACCATGTGATTCCGGGGCGTTGAACCGGATTGGGATGAACCTCCCGAAAGGTGTCCGTGAACCCGGCGTCCTGCATGGCCAAACTGACGGGAAGCGGCAGGTTCCGGCGATGCTTGTAGACGCGTTGCGTGTCCTCGGTCCAATCCAGATGCGATGGTGTATTCCAATCCCCGCCTACGAGCACTGGGATGTCGGCTTTTCGATGACCGACCTCATCGAGATGGGCAATGATGGCATTGGCTTGTGGCAGTCTTGAGGAGCGGACATCCTCCGCAGCCAGAAGCGCCGCATCACTCATCCCGGGGTCATCCCGGAGCTCTCTCGTGATGTAGGCACGCCAGTCGATCCAGATGGACCACGCGATGAACGAACGCCCCTGCGAATCCTTCAATTCAGCACCCACACCATGCCATGGATGATGAAGGAACGTCGCCTCCAGATCCAGATGCGTCAAAACGCAGAGATGGGCACTCTCACCCTGCCACTGCTTCCAGCCAAGCTGCTCGGCAAGCCACGCTCCAAGCTTCGGTCGTTCCCCATCGATGTCGTAGCTTTCCTGAAGTAGGACAAGATCAGCCTTGGATTCGCGAATGATCTCGAGCGTCTTCTCGGGACCATTCTCCACATCATTGGATCCATGCAGGACATTCCAGACCAGAACACGAAGCCCATTGTCATCGGATGAAACTTCACTTGAATGCACGGGTTGATGCAGGCCCAACATCAGAAGCAGCGAAGCGACGACCATGTGAGGGGATTTGATAATCATGAACTGATGCTAGCTATCCGCTGACTCATCCTCAAATGTCCGATCTTCACCTCGAAAACACTCGCTCATCCCACCCTGAAGCATCGCGGTCATTGGAATCTTCATGAATTGATCATCTATGGATGTACCTTCAATCATCTGCTCACTAAAATGACACCCTCCCAATTGACTCAAACCTCAGGAGCTCTCAGATGACTACCACATGCAACCTCACCGGAACCGCACTGGCCGGATCGATTCGTTTCTTGATGAACATGGCCAAGCCACTGGTGGACGACGTCGAAGCCGGTCGCTTCAGCGACTGCTGCGATACCACGATCAATCACCCCGCCTTCGTGCTGGGACACTGCACCTACTACGTGGGAGTCGGCATGCAGCTTCTTGGAAGCGATATTGAACTCGAGGACTCAGATGCCGAATTGCATCAGCATGGCGCCGAATGCCTTCACATGCATGATGGCTACCAGGCGAAGGACGATGTCATCTCATCCTTCATGGATCGACTCGAGGCCGCTGCCACATTCGTTGAGACACTCGATGATTCCGTATTCGAGCGATCCACCGAAGGCACCTTCTTCGAAGGCCGAATGCCGAACATGGCCGCCATGGCCAACTTCATGATGGTCGCCCATGTCACGTTCCACCTTGGACAGGTCAGTGGATGGCGGAGAGTCGCTGGATTCGGCCCAACAGGCTGATCACTCATCCCATCAGCTGAATGATGCCTTCTGCCACCGATCGACCGCTTCTGATCGCGTGGCCGGCCTTGGCACCAAGGCACCAGTCACCGCATGCGGCCAGATGCTTCCTGGCATCAAGCAATGAAGGCTTGCCCGCCGTTCGGTTCACGAAGGCGTAACGCCAGCGGTGCGCCGTCGCTTCGCCATGGATGTCGCGTCCTAACGCCTTGCTCACCGCGGGAAGCATCTGCTGAATGGCCGCTCCGGGTTCCAGCTCGAGATTGTCGATGCTCCAGATGGTCGTTGCCTGGGCAACCCACGCATTCACATCGGGACGACCGGGCTTGCTCCGCTGATTGACGATCCAGGCGATCGGGCCGCTCTCGGGCCTGATGACATCCGGATCTCCCGCCATCGTGTCTTGCTCCACGAGCATCAAGGTCCAGTTCGGGTCATAACCGGCCTTCGACATCGATTCGAGCTCGCTGAATTCGTGAGGCTTGAACAGTTCGAGGGCTTGCGGTGATGGAATCGCGGATACAACCCAGGTCGCCGTCGCGATCGAGATGTTCGAATCATCGAAAAGCGTCCAGGCATCGCCAACCTGTCTCATTCCAGCCACCCGACAGGCCAGCTTCACTTCAAGCCCCTGAGCCATCGCCTTTGGAATGGCACTCATGGTCGGCAAGCCGACATGCCAGAAAGCACCCGATGGGTACGGACCCGTCTCAACCGGATCCGGTTCCGATAGAGCGGGACTCCAGGTAGCCAGACAACCCTGATCGAGCCCATCCTGAAAGAAAGCCGGGCCCAGACCTGTACCATCTGTCAGATACTGACACCCATGGTCCATTCGTGTCGCCCCCTCGCCTCGTCTGGTCGCCAATCGACCACCAGGCCCCCTGGCCTTGTCCATCACGATCACGCTGAAGCCGGCCTCCCTGAGGCTGTTTGCCGCGGTTAATCCCGCCAATCCCGCTCCGATGACGGCGATGTCAAACTTGATCATTTGAGGGATTCCATTCTCATTCTGCGCGCCTAGTATCCGTTGGTGAAAACATGGAAGACATACAAACCAAACTGACGATCACTGGCACGAATTCTGTAGTTGATGATATGCAGCGAATGCACCGTATCTCACCAATCTCATCGGATATCAAGCACGAATACCACGATCTGGCGGTCACCGGATCAGATATCATCTCCACCAACGAAGGTTTCCAGGACAACCGTCACCTGAGAATCCATATTCAGCGAGCCAACATGCTGTACCTCGACCTGTGCAGCAAGGCGAGCGCCTGAGCACGAACGGAGAAGCTTGCATGGAACAACCCAAGGCCCTGATAATCGGTGCCGGTGGTGGAATAGGACAGGCACTCGCCCAACAGCTCTCCGACAAGGGCTGG
>DEYM01000148.1 GCA_002364555.1 Phycisphaerales bacterium UBA3158
GCCGCACGCCTCCACCATTCCAATTGGCATGATTCCCAACGAAATGGCAGTTCCGAACAGTCACACCGGTAGAAGCGGTAAAGCTAGCGCCCCCACCGTAGTCCCCGTATCCGTTGGTGATGACGAGATTCTCGAACACCGCCTGGTCGGCGCCCACGGTTCCCAGCACGATCAGCGCCCCCTGACCGTCGAGGATCGTCGCGGGCTCACCTGAGGAGTCCACGGCCCCGCGGATCGTCATCTGCACACCGTAGGACTCCACGGGCTCCTCGAGCAGGTACGTACCGGCTGCGATCTCGACCACGTCGCCCGGGACGGCGGCATTCGCCGCCTCAGTGGGATTGCTGTAATCACATGTGCCATCCAGACAGACGGTGATCGTATCGGCCATGGAGGATTGCATGAATCCACTCAGAACAAGTCCAGCCATGAAGATTATCGAACGTGTACCACGCATAATAGATCTGTCTCCGTCATCTCCACGAGATGTAAAAAAGGTTGGCATACATGTGAGCCACTGTATGACAAAAATACATGCTTAATTCATCTTTGAAAGTCATGAACATCACTTATTACACTCTTTATGTGAATCGAGATTGAATCTCAACACATTGAAAAAGAGTTGCAATATGACAGCGACCCATCAACATGAATCGATGAATGCAAACACGATGACAATAAAAGCCAAGCTGGCTCCCTACTTGTCCTCTTCGGCAATACCCATACCGCTTCGATCAGGTGACGCAGGACGTGTCGCTCGATCAGGCACCTCCCCGTTGGCGATGGCCTCGAGCATCACGGCTACAGCCGTCTCGAGCTGGGGATCACCACCATCGAGCATCAGACCCGGATCGTCGATCACCTCGATGTCCGGATCGACACCATGGCCTTCGATCCCCCAGGTTCCATCCTGCTCATAGAAACCGAAGGTCGGAACGGCGGTATAGCCACCATCGATGAGACCCGGATTACCCGAGATGCCCACCAGACCACCCCAGGTACGCGTACCGATGAGTGGCCCGAGATCATTCTCACGGAACAACCACGGGAACATGTCCCCGCCGGATCCGGCGAGCCCGTTGATGAGCATGGCCTTGGGGCCCGCATGGACGCCCATGGGCCAGCGCCAGTCCTTCGAGTCGCGTGTCGCCCAGTAGTTGGTGACCGGACGATTGAGGAGTTCGATGAACCGATCGGGTATCTGTCCGCCACCATTCCATCGCTCGTCGATGATCAGGGCCGGCATATGGGACTGACCATGATATTGACGCACCAAATCGCTTTGCCCGTCTCGACCGGTGTTGGGAACGTAGATGTATCCGACCTTCCCATCACTGAGTTCCTCGACGAGTGCACGTCGATTCTCGATCCAGTCGCGATATCGAAGCGAATTCTCACGACGAATGGTGTCAACCACGACATCCCGAGTCCCTTCGTCGGACTCGTCATCGACAACGGTCAGGACCACGGTCGATCCCGCCGTTCCAACGAAGGGTGCCCAGGGATCCCGATCCAGCTGCATGGGAATTCCATTGACGGCGAGTACGACATCACCCTCACCGAGCTTGACACCCGGCTCCTGGAGTGGACCACGCGCATCCACGTCCCAGTCACCACCACCAAGCACTCGAGCGATTCGATAGCCATCGGGGCGTTCGCCTTCCGCTGGTGCCGCCTCCCATTCGACCCCGAGCATGCCGACGTTCATGGATGGCTGCCCTTCGACGTCGCCTCCGTAGTAGTAGGCATGACCGACATTCAGTTCGGAGATCATCTCACCGATGATGTGACTGACATCCTCACGGGTCGCAGCCTGATCGACGAGCGGCAGATAGTCCTCCAGAACGCCGTTCCAGTCGACCCCATGCATTCCAGGATCGTAGAAGTGATCCCGCTGGATGCGCCAGGCGTCGACGACCAGCTGTCGCCACTCCGAGCGGGGATCGATCGAGACGAGCATCGGCTCTGAGACGATGCGATCACCGCCATCTCCGGTGCCGGCCTTTCGGATCTTGCCACCACTGCCCGAGGGCACGAGCATCATCTTGCCATCGGCGGTCAGCTGGAAACTTCCACCGGTACCGGCGGACTTCTCCTCCGCTTCGCGGTCGCTCATGTCGAAGACCTTGATGCCATCACCCTGACGGACATACATGAGATGGTTCTTGTCGTTGACTCGAAGGTTCCTGAAACCACCAGGCGATACCGGCAACTTCATGCCGCGAGCCTCGAACCCCTCGAAATCGATCTCGAAGGTCTCGACTTCATCCGAATCGGAATCGTCGGAATCCTCGTCATCGTCTTCTGAATCCATGGCCATCCGAGTTCCAGTGATCTCGGCGGATGAGTCATCATCATCCGACCATCCGGAACCGGAGAGGCTGTCACCATCGATGGTCAACATGAACGAGAGGGATCCTCCCTCTTTCATGGTGCCGTTGAGCTCGAGACTCATGGATTCCTCATCGAAGGTGCCGGAGAGATCCAAGTCGAACATGTCCGTCTCCAGGGTTCCGGAGACCGTCCCATCGTCCGACAACTCCAGAGTGAACATCGCGGGAAGCTCGCCCATCTCCTTGATCAGGGCGACACATTCCCAGGTACCTGAAACCGGATCGGCAGGATCGACGGAATCGGCGCCTTCCTCGGAGGAATCATCATCGGACTCCTCGTCCGAGTCCTCATCGGATTCGTCGTTGGATTCACCCTCCTCATCGGAATCGTCACCATCGGTGCCATCAGCGTCTTCGTCGCCCTCTTCCTCGTCTTCGTCGTCGGACCACTCCTCTTCGTCGCTTTCCGCCAACCAGGGGCTTTCCACATCCTCACGGAGTGGAACGGCCACCAGCACACCACTGTCGTCGTAGATCCAGGTGCCGTCGAGGGAGGAATAACTCGGGGCGAATCGTCGATCACTCGTGAAGTAGAGCCAGTCACCATCGCGGTCGAAGGTCGGCGAGCCGTCGTTGAACATGCCCTTGGTGACCACATGGGTCTCGTTGGAGTTGAAGTCGTGGATGTGGATGCGCCCCATCATCGAATCACCGGTCGCCATGGACCATGTGATCCAGCGACCATCACTGCTGAAGACAGGCTCCGGGAAGATGCCCATGTCGTTTCGGGCGAAGGTCGTACCCTCTCCGCTCTCGATGTCGACCCGGTGCGCATCACCGGTCTTGTCCGCATAGATGAGATAGGACGAATCAGGCGACCAGTAGATGTCGTTCTTGAAGGGACCCATGTCGTCGGTCAGACGACGTGGCTCACCACGACCATCCCCTCGTCTGACGAAGAGCTCGTATTCACCAGGCTCATCGGAGAAGTAGGCGATCCACTTGCCATCGGGGCTCCAGCTCGGACTTCGCTCGGCGGCTCCTGATGATCGAGTGAGGTTTCTCGGACTGCCGTTCTTCGCAGGCAAGGTCCAGATGTCGCCCCGCGCCTCGACCGCCACTCGTTTGCCCGATGGAGACACCGAGAGGTTCTCCATGAAATCGGAGGCGTCGACCATGCTTGATCGAAGGCTGGCCGTGGCGCCTGGAACATCGATCTCCACTCGCCGTGACGACTGGTCGCCGGTGTCGTGGACATAGATATCCGCGCCGTTCTGGAAGACGAATCGAGCATCGTCCTGATCATCGGGACCGATCGCGGGCCACTTGATGTCGTAGTCCTTGAAGCTGGTCACCTGATCGCGAGAACCATCCTCGACGTCGTATCGCCAGAGATTCAGCCGATGCTCATCTCCTGCATCGGACAGGTAGTAGAGATCGCTTCCGTGCCACATGGGCATGGTGTCGGTACCTTCCCAATCAGTGACCTGCCGGGACTCACCGGTCTCGAGATTCACCAGCCAGACATCGCTGGCCATGCCGCCTCGATAACGCTTCCATGTTCGTCCATCTCGTTGATTGGGCGTGTAGGCGACCCACGTACCCGTCTGATCGATGGCCGCATTGGCACCGTATGGCATCGGCAGAGGACTCGGAAGCCCACCTTCGCCACTGACCTGATAGATACGCTCGGCTCTTGGCACCCCACCCATGTTGCGGGCACTGAAGAGAAGATCTCCCTCGCTTGTCCAGTCGCTCAATCGTTCACCAGTCGGATGATGGGTGATTCGCCGTGGCATGCCACCTTGCGTGGGCACCACATAGAGATCTCGGTTGCCGTCGTAGTTGCCCACGAACGCCACTTCGGAACCATCTGGTGAGAACCGTGGAATCGTCTCGACACCTGCAGGAGACGCGAGCGGGAGCGCCACGCCACCCTCGGCGGGAACTCGCCAGAGATCGTTCGCATAGACGAAGACGATCTCTTCATTTGAGATGTCCGGGAAGCGATACATCGAGGCTCCGCCTTCAGACTGCTCATGCCCTGCATGAGCCGCATCATGAGGCCGTTGCACCTCGTCCGATGATTCGACAACAGGGAACATGACTACGAGAAGACCGGTGATCACATACGAAAACGACAACATGGGAGGCTCCAGACCTCATTGGGCAATGAGGCGTACTGAGATATGCCAAGGCTGGCACTTATAAAGCAGAACTCTAGAAGATTTGAGAGTATCCTTGATGGCAATTGATTGTCAATATCTCTCGATTACGTACAATTAGTACACGATGCTCGCGACAGCCACCACCTCCGAACCAATAAGCCTTCCCATGATCCTGCTCTGGGCAGGCATCATCGCGATTGTTGGCGCAGCTGGTGTCTTCGCTCCCTGGCTGGCCGCTCGTCGGGCCAGCAAACAGATCATCGCCTACGGAAACAGTTTCGCCGGTGGCGTTCTCCTGGCGGCGGGACTCATTCACTTGCTGGCCGATGCCAGCGATGGCTTCGCCTCCACGTACCCCGATCTCGACTACCCAGCGGCCTTCGCCATCGCCACCGCCGCCTTCCTTCTGGTTCTTGGACTTGAGCGAGTGATTCCCCGAGCCCTTGAAGGCGGCGATAAGGAAGACACTCCCGAAGCAGCAGCATTGCTCAACGCCAGCCAAAGCAAGGGGCTGACCCCCTATCTGCTTCTGCTGACCCTTTCCATTCACAGTCTCATCGCCGGGGTAACCCTTGGAATCTCGACGGCAGCCGGTGCCGGTGTCCTGCTCATCGCCATTCTGGCTCACAAGGGCGCCGCGGGCTTCGCACTTGGTTCGATCTTCGAGGAAGCCGACGTACCACCACGCACTCGGATACCAGCGCTTCTCGTGTTCGTCTGCAGCACGCCATTGGGCGTCATCCTGGGCGGACTCGCCATCGAGGCCTTCGGAGAAGGCAGCGGAGCCGCGGAAGCGTGGTTCAAGGCGATCGCCGCAGGCACATTCCTGTACATAGCCACTCTGGATATCGTTCGGGAGGAATTCTTCCCCGGCGGCACCAACCGAGGACGGCGTCTGATCTGGGCGTTCCTGGGGGCAGGGCTGATGGCACTCGTCGCGATCTGGATGTGATGAATCAATACCGCCACTCGGGGCCATTGATCACACGCTCAGTCCAGCGACATCCTTCTCAAGCGAAGCTCGCTCGGACTCGGCCAGAAGGTGTTCCATTCCCAGCGATGTGAAGGCGGACAGGATGCTTCTGGCCTGGAGTGAGCGATAGGCATCGACGGTGTCGATGATCGAGCAGCCCACGATCTCCTCGAACTCCTCACGAAGGTAGGTCGGACGATGGTCCGCCGTCGAATCGGTACCGTACTGATCGAGATTGCTGGCGAAGATCCCGGCCGCCGAGATGGGAAGGAAATCCTCGTATCGCATGCCACGGCATCGGAGGACCCCCTGCTTCACAAGCTGCATCAAGTCCGTCGTCGAGAGCTCGACATCTGCGTCAAGAGCGGCTCTCGCGGGTTCGAACATCGCATGGACGAGCCCTCTCTCGAACAGTCCATGTAGCGTTCGGGGAAATGGCTCGAATGGATTCAAATCATCGGACGATGCGACCTTTGAAGCTGACGTCCTGCCAGCCAGGCATTCGTCGTACAACGTCCGGCCCTTGGGAGTGACCGCATAGAAACGCTCTTCGATCTCACCGAACCGGGCCGTATGCGATGAATCGAAGGGAGGAGCCTCGTCGATGAACCGAATGGGTTCCGTCAGGGCTCGATACGCATCCTGGCGAAGCAGCACCTGCGTACCGGCATCGGGACCTTCCGTGCTGTCCTTGTATCCATTGTGAGGCAGAAGCGTGAGGTCGAGATCGGCGACGTCCAGCTCAGCCACGAGTGTCGAGAGAATCTCCCGACGATGGTCGGCGTCGACAAGCCGTCGTTTGAAGGCATCGACCTGCTCATGCGTGAGATGACGGAAATGCAGAAGAAGCCAGTCGGGATCGGCCAACCCGTCGAGGAATGCCAGCGTACGATCGGCCCGCTCGAGGAACTCGGATCGATCGATCGTTCCCATACGCCACTTCATGGCATCGGAATAGAGATCGATGCACAGCGTGTTGGGCGTGAGATGATTGAGATGATGTGATGAGAAGCAGGCGATGTCGGCCGCGATCTTGAACCCTTCGGCGCACAGTTCGTCGTACAGATCCCGGCCTCTCGCCTCACCCGTCCACTTGAAGATGTGCTGGGTACCTTCCTCGATCAGCCGCTTCGCATCGTCAGCATGCAGCCCGCCCTGCTTCTCGAATCGCTCGATGAGCGATCGAGCCTGGCTGGAAAAGATCTGCCTGGTGGACAGAAGGTCATCGATGCGATCGCCAATCTCCCGATCGAAGTAGTCGGTACGAAGAAGTGAGGCGAAGATCCTGTTCTCCGGATCGGTGGTCGAGCGAAAGGCCGTGGCGGTCACGGGCTGGCTCTTCTCGCCGATCTTCGTCATGTCGTAGTAGTTGTGCGGCTTCATTCCAAAGCAGGCGAAGTATCGGGTGATCCAGCGGAACTCGTCCCGGCGACCGATTCGAATGGCACCGTGCCGCTCACGCGAGGTGGCCTGAAGTTCCTCATCGCTGATGGAGAAGCCCGAGAAACCAATGGCAAGCAGATCGACCAGCGCACGATTGCAATGAAAGTTCACCGCCAGCGACTTGTCGTACAGGGGAACTTCTTGTCCGAACATGCGGCTCAACTCGGCGAAGAGCACATGTTGCATGTCGAGTGGATCGGCAAAGCTGGTGTTCATGATGGGATGATCTGGGTGGATGGAGGAAGGAGATCGGCAGAAAGGAAGCTCAGAAGGCCGGGAAGTATAGCCCCTCTATTGATACTCAGTCTCAATATTTAATCAAATTACGCCACGCAAACCCTCGATCAGTACGCCATGAAAACCGCCCCTGGCCATCTGGCAAGGGGCGGTGAAGTCACATACGAATAGGCCGGATCGACCGTCAGATAGGCTGATCAGCACTCCTGCCCGAAGAGGCTCAGCAGTTCGAGGATATCCGAGACGTCGGTGTCGCCATCGCCGTCGATATCGCCACCGTCGCCTGTTCCAAAGGCACTGATCGCCTCCAGAATGTCGTTGACGTCACGGGTTCCGTCACCGTTGAAGTCTCCATCACAGCCCCCGATGCATTCGATGATGCCATCGAGGGAGTACTGGGAGAGATAGTCCCAGATCCACTCGGGGCCCTGGGAATATCCCGACGGAGCATCATGACCACCCCCCTGACGCACATAGTGCTGATGGCCATGACAGCCATCGCCTGCGGGCCAGGTGTATCGGGTGACGTTGCCACCGACGTTCACGACCTCAGGTGTGCCCTGCGCACCGTTGAGGCTCACGAAATGATTGTTCTGGGCGTTGGCCGAGATGCTGTATTCGTTCCCGTTGTAGGGCGCGTAGAAGTCGCTTGTGCCCAGCAGATGGACACAGGCGACGGAGGTCGACCAGTTTACATCACTCAAGGTCCATTCCCACATGTTGGCGGCAACCGGAGCGATTCCGGCGACTTCATCAGGTAGATAGGCGGCGATGTCGTAGACGATGCTGCCACCCAGGGAATAGCCACCGGCATAGACGCGATTCGTATCGATGTTGTAGTCGGCGGCCAGAGCGTCGATCATCGCGGACACGAAACCCATTTCATCGATGCCACCGTGATAGTCCCCAAGGCAATCCCAACTGTTCGTACCGGACGAGCTGTTGATGGCCTGTGGATACACCACGATGAACCGGTCGGAGTTCGCCAGTGGTCTGAAGTCGCACTCGAAGATTCCACCGCTTGCGGTTCCTCCACCACCGTGGAAGAAGAACATGGCCGGCATGTTCTCGTCAGAATCGAAGTTCACGGGGATGTAGACGATGTACGAGCGATTGACGCCGTCAACGTTGATGGTCTTGTTGATCTGCTGCTGGGCCTGGGCTGGAAGACTCCAGAAAGCCAGGAACATCACGAACGAAAGGACAAGCCTGAATTGCATGACTTTACTCCATAGTTTCAAACTGCCCCCAAGCTTTTAATTTAGCGTAAACAGGTCCTTAAACCACCAAACAAATGGATCGAATGGACGCCCAATCCAAAAAAAGTGGGCACCAGATGGTGCCCACGAGGTTCAAGATCTAGATTATCAAATGGTTCAGCGTCTTCGACGACGACCAGCAAGGCCCATGAGCCCCAGTACGGCCATACCAGCAGGTGCAGGCACGTAGGCGATCGTGGCAGAGCCGTTGTAGCTGCCAGCCCACTGACCGGTCAGATCAGTGTCGGCGAGCCCGGATTCAAGGAGAAAACCGGCCAATCCGCCAGAGACGTAGAGATCCGAGGCGAACTGGTATTCGGTGTCCGAGACGAAGCCATCAGACGTGTCCATGGTGAAGAGCAATTCGGTTTCAGCACCCATGAGAGCCGTCGTCCAGTAGCCGGTGAATTCCAGCTGATCACCCACTGGCGTGACACTGCCCATGGAGAAAAACCGCCGTATTAATTCATTTAAAAGACCAATATTGTATTCTCGTCGTGAATGCAGATCGAGGGGGAGATCACCCGTTCACTCATGTACGTGAGACACGGGATACCAGACGACCCCTCTGACACTTTGGAGGTTATGCATGCGTCACTACATGAGTACAGTCCTGATCCTGGCAACCCTGTTGATCGGCGGCCACGCCCAGGCTCAACAAGGCACCAAGCCTCGTATAGCGGTCCAGAACATCCAGGCAACACCGGCAGTCATGGAGAAAGCCACACGTGATGGCAGTCAGAACGTGCTCGAGCAGGTTCTCCAGGCGACCGACCCGGCACTCATCAACTATCTGCAGAAGTCAGGACGATTCCAGGTCGTCGCCGGCAGTGATCTCGAAAAGATCCTGAATGCACAGGACGTTCAACGATCGGGCTTCTACGACACATCCGATCCCGAAACCGCTCAATCGTTCAAGCTCAAGGGCTTCAAGTACATCGCCACTGTCACAGTGACGAGCTTTCAGCTCATCACTCGAACGGCCACGATTCCCGATGCCATGGGGCAATCGAAGTACACCTACGAGACAATTCAGTTGGGCGCCATGCTCAAGATCTACGACGTGACACAAGGGACCGTACTGGGAACGGCCGCCTTCACGACCGAGCACGAGGAGGAGACGCGTCTGATCGAGGGAGCCGAGCAGACCGGCGCCTTCTCCAATCGGATGATCAACCTCGCAAGCATGGAGTTCGCATCGGATGCGACCAGCGAGATCCTGAACTCCCTCTCGCCTGCCAAGGTGATCGGGTTCCAGAACAACGTGATCTTCTTCAATCGAGGCGAATCGACCGGAGTCGCCAAGGGTGATCTGTACGAGCTTCGCGATCCCGGCGCCGCCATGATCGACCCGGAGACAGGCGCGTCATTGGGTACCACTTCCTCCACCATTGGGTGGGCAATCGTGACGAATATCGATGAGAAGTACTCCGAGGCGAGCCCGATCGAGCTCGATCGATCGCCGGGCATCGGGAGAACCACCCTTCGCCCGACTGATTCACTACCGACTCGGCTGAGCGTCTCGGATCGTGCCACCGGCCCATACGACCCACCCGCCGGATACGCCCGCGACAGAGGCGGCTCCACCACTGGCATGACTCAACCGGCCGAATCGAGCACGGACCAGCCGGACTCCGTCGTCGCGATCTTCGTCTCGAACGCCTCCAACGATGTTCCTGACGACCGAGTCAGCCTCTTCACCGCTCAACTCACCAGCAGCCTGTCATCACGTGGCGTGCGGGTGGTCAGCCGGGAGGATGTGCTCAATGCCGTCAGCAGCCTGTCGAAGCTGGGCCCCAACCAGGGAACCGGCGAGTCCGCCGAGACCAGAGCCCAGAGACTGCTCTCCGATCGCGCATCGGTCGTGGCACTGGCGGATCGCCTTGGGGCCTCAGCGGTCCTGAAGGCCAGCATCGATTCACTGATGGTCGATGTCACGACGACGTCATCACTGAACAGGACGGTCGCCGACTACACGCTGGCCGCCTCCTGGACACTGCTTGCCAGCAGCGACGGCATCAGCTTCGGAGGCGGATCGGTCACCTCGAACGAGCGCTTCTATGCCAGCCCGAATCATGAGCGAATCGAACTCAACACGGTCGATCGTCTGCTCAAATCCGATGCCGACAAGATCAGCCTGGCCGCGTTCGACGGCATGAACGCTGGTGGTCAGGACATCGCCAAGGCCGAGCAATCAATTCGTATCGAGGCCGTCCTTCAGAACATGTCGGTTCCGGAGATCACGCAATCGGACAAGGGCTGGATGATCTCGGCTTCCAGCTATCCGCTCACGGCGTCCGACGCCATGATCTCGATTGACGGCGTCCTCGTCGGCAGCACACCAGGTCCCATTCCCGTTCGCGAGGGGACACGCCGTATCCAGATAGAGCATCCACTGTGCAACCCGGTCGATCGCTATGTCGATGTCAGCGAGTTCACAGGCCTGCTTCGCATACCGGTGACGCTCTCCCCCGCCGGTCAGAAGCAATGGGAACAGAGAAGCCGATTCTTCGAATCACTCAAGGACGGCGAAGTCATGCGTGAGGTCACCCTTGATGAAGCGGAGGCCCTCGCGGAGTTCATGAGAAACAGTCGAATCACGATCGATACGACCAATGTTAGAAATCTAGGCGTCGGCCAGCCCAGCCTCTGGATCCAGGGAGCGGATTGAACCGGTGCCTCTAGGGGGGATATTGAATCATGAGAGCACATCTTCTTGCCTGCACCGTTCTGCTCACCGGCATCACCGCGACCGGATGTCAGCAGGAGTACCGTTCCGATGCCAAGAAACTCGCCGGCGTCTGGTCCCAGGGCGACTATCAGACGGCGGCGACGCTGGCCTACAAGGATGCCAGGGAAGAGGCCAAGCACAAGAAGAACAGGGTCATCTATTTCATGGAAGGCGGACGAGCGGCCCAGGCGGCCGGCGACTATGAAACGAGCATCGAGTGCTTTGATCATGCCTTCGTAGACACGTATCCCTACATGAAGGAGACACCGGAGGCCACGGTGTCCGAAGCCATCGTCACGACGGTGACCAACAACACCACCTCCCGCTATCGAGGCACACCCAACGACCGCATCATGCTGCATGCCTCCAATGCCCTGAACTTCATGGCCATGGGAGACATGGATCATGCCCGTGTCGAACTCAATAGAGGCGTCCTCTGGACCGAAGATGCCGAGCATCGATACGGCAAGGCCATGGATCTGGCCCACAAGAAGAACCGAGGCCGCGTCGACGACTGGGCGAAGAAGACCGACAACAAGAACAAGGACGACTCCTGGGCGGACGATACCAGTGATGTCATGCACGACAATACCAGCCGGATCGTGAACGACCATTACGATGATCTACCAGATCGAACCGCTTCGAATCACTACATCAATCCGTGGGCTCTTCACCTGGATGCGGTATTCCGACTGACTCGAGGCGAGAACGGCTACGGCAACGACTTCTCCATGGCGGAAAATTCCCTCGAGGAGCTCAGGGTCATCTCCCCGCGAGTCATGCCACAGCTGAAATCCGAGCTGGAATGGGCCACCCGCGGAACCCCACCACCACCGACGACCTGGATCTACTTCATGAATGGAATGGGCCCCTATCTGGAACAGATCACGATTCCAATGCCGCTACCGCTCTCAGGTGGCTTCACCATGCCGACCTTGGCGCTACCGGACATGAAGTTCAACGAGTCGAAGCTCGATACGCTTCGGGTTTCGACCAACGACGAGAAAACGGTCAATACCAGAGTCCTTGCCGATACCGCCGCGATCTCAGCTTCCCAGTTCAAGGAACGGCTGCCGATCATCATCACCCATGAGGCCATTCGAGCCACCGGCAAGGCCATCGCCACCTATGTGCTGATGCGAGCTGCCCAGGACAACAGTTATGTTGCGATCTTCGCGATCGGCGCCCTCATCTATCAGGTCGGTTCCGCCCAGGCGGATCTGAGATGCTGGAGAACGATGCCGTCGGACATCCAGACCGCCCATCTTCCGACACCGACGGATGGACTCCTTCGATTCACCACACCCGATGGACGCTCGCTTGGTTCCGTTGAACTGACACCCGATGAAAGCCACATCGTGGTGGTCTCGCTTCCATCGCCCACTGTCTCGACGGCATCGATCATGCCTATTCAGCTGACCGGTGATCGGGAACAGTACGTGCCGATCTTCAGCCTGAAGCCTCCACCGGAGCAGGAGGAACTGGAGAACGAGAAGATCGCCCCCACCACAGCCGAAGTCGACGTGGACCAAACCGAATCGATATCGACCAAGACCACTTCCTAGCCATATACTTCAAGAGCAACTCTGGAATCGAACACATGACAACCAACCGCATCACGACCCTGTCCATACTGCTTCTCTGTTGCCTCCTCGGGGCCTGCGGGACGGTGAACACCACGAGCACCCGAACCACGCCTGCCCTGGACGAGGTGCCCGATGCGAGATTGCAGGTCAACGACCTCCTGACGGAGATCTTCCTTCATTGCCGAGGGGTTCGACTCTATCGAAGCCAACCATCGAATCTGCTCGAAGCCCAGATCGTGGTGGCCAATGATGGATTCACGACGAGGACGTTCGCCTGGAATCTTCGATGGCTCGATCAGGCCGGCAATCTCATCAATTCCAAGACGGATGTCTGGCGAGCCACGAGTGTGCCAGCCGGTGGAACCGTCACGCTGACCGATCTGGCACCCAATGCGTCAGCCGCCGACTTCTCCTTCGAACTCCGCCGATCCGACAAATGACCGAAACTGGAGCACTCACCATGCGTTTTCTTCCCGCCCTACTGATCGTCCTGTTTCTCACGGCCTGCAACCCTGCCAGACGAATCGAGACAGGTGGCCCCGAATCGATCACGACCACCAGTCAGATCGACATCCAGGATGTCCAGGATGCCTCCGCCACCATGATCGAGTCGCTGCTTCGCAGTGGACTGTTCCAGAAGTTCGCACAGGACAACGGACGCAAGCCCATTCTGCTCTTCAAGGATCGTGCCATCATCAACGACACCACGACCAGACTGGCCATGCCCCTGCTCACAGGCGACATCAAGGCGGAACTGGTGAACTCCGGTGTTGTCCAGCTCGCCACCACCTATGCCGGTGTCAGCGGACGGCCACAGGATCAGGATGCGGCAGCCAATGCCAGAAAGAAGGCGTTGCGGAATCAATCATCGAGCGATGATGCCACACCGGATTTCTCCCTGACGGGAACCATCGTGGAGCTCTCCAGTCGAGCCGGCAACACGTATCAGCTTGATCTGCAGTTCCAGATGACGTTGACCAGCTGGTCGAACGATCTGGCTCAGTGGACCGACACCAAGAAGGTATCCAAGCAGGGCGACAAGCCTTCCGTCGGACTCTGAACCGATCAGGACTCGATATGGAACAGCTTGGTGTAGATCCACCACTGCCCGTCCGCCTTGAGCATCGAGAAGGTGTCGATGAACACCATGCCCAGATAGGACTCCCGGATCCTGACGCCGGCGGTTTCGCCAGCCTCCTCGCAGGAGAGGATCTCGAGCATCTTCTCGGCACCGGTTTCATCGGGTGATGGCTGCTGGGACTCCACGAATCCGGCGAACTCATCGACCGTCATCTCATGAAGCCCATCGGGCAGATACCCCGTGATACGGGCATTTGGATGGAAGACTGCCCGGACTTCGCCGGCATCGGACGCACAGAGGCTCGAGTAGTACCGTTCGACGCACTGCTGGATCTCGCCGTTGACTGACATGCATGATCTCCTGGAGTACGATCATATGATTCGAGGCAATGGACTGCCACAGAGCAGACATACGTGATGGCAGATGCCAATCCACCGATGAAAGACGCTAACCTTACATCGTGAGTTCACAGAATCCACGTTCCGACGAATCGATCATTCCCGTCATACTCATGCTGGGGATACCGGTCCTCCTGCTGCTGACCATCATGGTGCTGGTGGTCGGCTGGCGAGAAGAGGTCGTCCAGTGGATCGGCCTCGGGCCGTAGTGATCTCGCTCAGGTTCCAGCAAGTACCACGATTACCTTGCGGCATCGGCGAATACGCTCTGATCAGGGCATCCTGGCGATCTTCTCGAAACCTTCACCACAGGCAGCGACCAGAGCATCGATCTCGACCTCGGTCATCGGTGTCGACATCATGGCCGAACACGTGTTGATCATGACGAAACCGGCATCGAAGAGATGATCCAGCATCGT
>DEYM01000131.1:0-3216 GCA_002364555.1 Phycisphaerales bacterium UBA3158
GTGATCGATGCACATGCAAAAGCCCCTGCCGAAGCAGGGGCTTTGAAGTGGTTTCATGTGATCCGAGGCTGGCTCAGCGATCCTTGCCGCCACATTCACTCTCCCAGGCGGCTCGAGCTTCCTCACCGGTCATCTCGCCATCGGATACGGCCTGACGAAGTCTCATGCCCAGTTCGCGGCACTCGTCGGACATCTCGTTCTTGGCTTCCTCTTCACCACGGGCCGCCTTGGCTCGTAGTTCCTTGCCGAATTCCGCGAGTTTCACTTCGGCCTCTTCCTGACTCATTCGTCCGGCCTCGACAGCCTTCTTGAGTCGGCCTGCCATCTTCTTGTACTCGGCCCTGCGAACTTGTCGGTTGTCGACTTCATTCTGGACAGCTCTATGTATCTCGTCGAGCCTCTGTCGCATCTGCTCGCGAGTGATCTCGCCGGCCTCGACCATCTTCTGCATCCTGGCTCTGGCCTCCGCAATGGTCTCTCGGGTGACGCTCGCTCCCTTGTCGATCATCTTCCTCATTCGATCGAGGCGCTGCTGCATCTGCTCGCGTGTGATCTCGCCGGCATCGACCATCTTCTTCATCTTGGCGGCGGCTTCCCCGTATTCGCGTGCCGTGATGGTGCCCGCGGGCTTAATCGTCTTCTTCAATCGGTCGAGACGTTGCTGCATCTGCTCGCGGGTGATCTCGCCGTTCGCGACCATGACGGCCATCTTCTCCACGGCTTCCTTGTAGTCCCGCTCGGTGATCGTGGCTTCAGTCTTCATCATCTTCTTCATGCGATCGAGGCGCTGTCCCATCTGTTCGCGGGTCATCTCGCCTTTCTCGACCATGGTCTTCATCCTGGCGACCGCTTCGTCGTATTCACGCTTGGTGATGGTTCGTTCATTGCCGGCGGCAGTCTGCATCCTCTTCTTCATGCGTTCGATGCGCTGTTGCATCTGCTCGCGGGTCATCTCGCCATTCTTGACCATCTCGGTCATGTTGGCGACAGCCTCGTCGTATCGCTTCTTGGCATCGACCTTGTTCTTGCGGTCCGTGTCACCCTGGGCCTTCCGGCTGTCCTTGCCTTCATAGATGGCGGTGGCTCGCTCCTCCATGATGCCGAACGCCTCCGGTACGGAGAGTTTTCCACTGTCGATTCCAGCCAGAAGACGAGCGTGCACTCTCATGAGCATGTCGGCCTGCTCCTGATCGATCTCGCCGGAGGACATTGCAAAGGCAATACCCTCTTCCATGCGCTGGGTCGTCGGGAAGGGCGTGCCTTCGGACTGGGCCTGTGCGGCACGATCCTGGGCATTGGCAGATGACGTGGTGGCGATGGTGGTCAGGCCGATGCCGCAGGCGATCACCATGGCGCCGCAGGCGGAGAGCGCCCTCAGGCCCGATGCGGTCGATGGTCTGTTGTTGAGGTTGACAAGACGATTGATGCGATTCATGAGAGCGCCTCCTGTGGCATTGAGCATGAGATTGGTTTGGTCTGACCTGATCAGTTCGAGTTTGAGAAGTGCATCCGCCAGCAATCGGGAGGACTGTGGCGAATCGGTGCAGGCATCGTCACAGCAGTTCTCGCGTTCGATGCGAACCTGTCGTGAGAGCCACCATGTGACGGGATGGAAGAAGAGCATCGATTCGATCATGGCCTGAGCCAGATTGACGAGATGGTCATGTCGACGGATATGAGAGAGCTCATGGGCCAGAACGAGTCTCAGCTCGTCGGTACTCAGATTCATGAGCGTGGCGGTCGGTACCAGGACGACCGGCTTGAACCAGCCGATGATCATCGGAACCGCCGCCAGACTACTTTCCATGAGTGTCACCTGATGACGGATGTCCATCTGCCGCATGAGGCCGGTAAACAGCGTCATCAGGTCATTCGATGGTGTCGAGACCTGTTCCGTTCTCAATCGTCTGGTAGCCATCCATTGGCTGATGAAACGGCTGGACATCACGAAGAGGCCTGAAAGCCACAGGATGGCGGCCGATGTCCGCCATGGCACGTTCGCCAGGGTCAGCAGAGAGAAGAATCGTTCTTCGATCGAGCTGCTGTTCGCGATTGGTGGATAGCTGACCGTCATCGAAGGGTCGAACGATGGCGTTGATGACGCCTTCATGAGCAGGAGGAATGTGACGAGGAAGCAGATGAGGCAGGAGGCAAGCCCCAGCAGGCTGCAGAGATATCGTGCCTCGGATCGTCTGAATTGATGAAGAAGCACAGCCATCGCCACCCAGATGGCCAGGCCTTGCCAGAGGAAGTGAAGAGTCGCTTCACCCAGGGCCGGCAGGATGCCGTTCGAATCGATCAGTGAAGGGATCATGGCTTGCCACCTTGTGACTCATCAAGCAGCCGTTGAATCTTCTTCAGTTCAGTGGGGGAGACCTTCGTCAGTGACAACGCCTGCAAGGCCAGGTTGCCCGGTGATCCGGAGAAAGCGCGATCGACCAGATCTCGAACAAGCGTCTTCTGGGTCTGTCGTTCCGAGTGGGTGGTCGAGTAGATCTGGGGACGCACGGCGGTGTCCCTGGTCAGCAGTCCCTTCTCGGTCATGATCTGCATGAACTTGAGTACCGTCGTGTAGCCCATGTCCGTCTTGCTCTGAAGCGCCTCGAAGACCTCTCTGACGGTGGCCTGCTTGCGTTGCCAGAGCACGTTGAGAATGAGGCATTCGGATTCGGTGGGTTTCTTGTGGTTGGCTTTTCTGGCCATGGTGGCGGTCTCCAGCCGAGGATCCTATACGAAGGATTTCGTCAGTTGTGCCAGCTGGCGTATCAAATACGAATAAATTCGTGGAATCGGCTCTGCCCATGGTTCTCTGGCATCCATGACTTGATGATGGTTGCCGATCAGCTAGCGTATGGGTATGAAGACCGATTCGAATCGGAATCCCGCTGCTGGTGAGAAAGGTTGGTTGCTGCTGATCGCGGCTGGGCTCGCGCAGTTCATCGTGACGGCCGACTACTTCTCGGTGGCCATCGCGCTGCCGCCCATGGCGGAGAGCCTCCATGTTCGTCCCATCGATCTTCAATGGGTGATCACCGGCTACGTGCTGACGTTCGGTTCCATGCTGGGTGTGGCCGGTCCCCTGGGGGATCGCTACGGTCGCAAGAAGCTTCTGCTCCTTGGCATCGTCATCTTCTGTGCCGTATCGATCTGGGTGGGTTTCTCCGAATC
The DNA here is from genome assembly GCA_002364555.1 of Phycisphaerales bacterium UBA3158. GTDB lineage: Bacteria > Planctomycetota > Phycisphaerae > Phycisphaerales > SM1A02 > UBA1668. The sequence goes on from DEYM01000131.1 coordinate 3,169, forward strand.
GGTCACGATGGTCATCGTGTCACGTGTCGCGTTGGGCTTTGGTGCTGG
>DEYM01000131.1:3635-4772 GCA_002364555.1 Phycisphaerales bacterium UBA3158
GTCGCGATTCTTGGTGCCGCATTCGGCCCGGTACTCGGCGGTCTGTTGACGGAGATACTGAGTTGGCGATGGATCTTCTTCGTGAACGTGCCCATCTGTGCGGTCGCCTTCATCATGATTCTCCTGTTCGCGGGGGAATCCAGTGATCCTGATTCCGGTGGACGGCTCGACTATGGCGGCATCGTTCTGTTGATGCTCTCGCTTGGCCTCATTTCAGTCGGGATCGACCGAATCCCGCATTGGCCCACATGGACCTGGGCCAGCATGCTTGGCTCCGGCGTTGGGATGATGATCGGTTTCCTGTTCCTCGAGTCCCGGTTGAAGACGCCCATCATCGATGTCCGGCTCATCATGAACCGGTCGTTCGTCGGCTATAGCGTGGCTGGTCTGATGGCCAACAGCGTCTGGTGCCTGATCGTCTTCCTGACCACGCTCCAATTGCAGTTGGTTCTGGGGTATTCGGTCTTCGATGCCGGCCTCTTTTTCCTGTTCCTCAGTGGCACGGTGGCGATCGCCAGCTTCGTGGCGCCGAGTCTGGAGCGGCGATTTGGTGCCGTCACGCTGGTTGTGCTGGCATTGTTGGCCGAGTTGATCGGCGTGGGGCTGCTCTTCTTCTACGACACCGCAATCCCACTGGCGGTCGCCTTGATGATCTGCGGCATCGGGTGCGCGTGGGGCTGGTCCATTCCACAGGCAGGGGCCATTCAGCAACTGCCTCGGGAGAAGGTCGGTCTGGCCAGCGGCACCATCCTGACCATCATGATCATGGCCGGCAACACTGCCGTGGTGACCATGGCCATGGTGCTCGATCTGTATCCAAAGACGAAGGCTGGGGAAGCGGTCGGTATTCAAAATGGTTATCTGTATTCAGCCCTGATCGCACTGCTTGGATTGATACTCGCCGTGATACTGCTTGGTACTCGCGGGCGGTCGGCTGTCACAGTTGCTGACGACGCCTGAGTGGATCCGTTTGGGTATCCTCACGTCCATGCTCGCGGCACGACTTTCAAAGCGAATGCGTCATCTGGCCAAGTGGGGTCGTCGACAGGACATCGGTTGCTTCCGTCTCTATGAGCGGGATATTCCCGATGATCCCATCGTGATCGACTGGTTCGCCGATGCCGATGCCACCGACAT
>DEYM01000129.1 GCA_002364555.1 Phycisphaerales bacterium UBA3158
CTGATCGCATCAACAGGATTCGGATGCAGTAACCATTCGAAGACCAGCTCCAGCGACGTGGTTCGATTCGGAGCCATGGATTCCAATCGAAATCCGCTCGCAATGGGTGCTGGAGACATGCTGGGCGTCTCGCTCTACACAACACATGATCTGAACTGATCACAGCGTTCCCATTTGTGCAGTTCAGTTAGACGGCCCTTACATGCGCAAGGGCCGTCTTTTATTTGGATTATTGAGTTCGTGAGTCCCAGAAAAACACAAGTGTCCATGCTGATTCAGCCGAGAAAGCTAGGGGGCGATCTTTCAGCCATATGAAACGACTCATGATGAAAAAAGATCCTCGACAACTCAGGAATCAGGCATTGAACTACCTTCAACGCCTGCTTGATGATCGTGAGGCAGAAGCCATGAGACATGACAACCTCGGAACCAGAGATCCCATGAAGGTATCGACCGGACACACGGCCCTGGATGTCGCCGTCTCCCAGACGGAGGAACTCATTCGATCGCTTGATCGGATCCTCGACAGGGAATGCCCTGAAGTCAACACGTTCAGGACGACCTGCAACGGTTTCTCGCGTCTGAAGACCTCCAAGTGCGCCTGAAAACGGCATCGCATCCGAACTGACTACAACCATGACTCGGTTTGAGTTAGCCTTTGCAACTGATGCAGCACCCCGAGATCCCAATCAAGAGACTGTCCCCACTGGCTGTCATGCCCGGTTACGCCACTTCGGGCGCCTCTGGCATGGATCTCCATGCAGCCATAGAAGCGGCTGTTGAACTTCCGACCGGTGACATCGTCATGATTCCCCTTGGATTCGCGATGGCCATTCCAGAGGGATGGGAAGCACAGGTTCGACCACGAAGTGGTCTGGCCAGTCGTCATGGCATCTCCATGCCCAACTCGCCTGGCACGATCGATGCCGATTATCGAGGCGAATGGAAGGTGCCGCTGATCAATCTGGGTCGTGACGCATTCATGATCGAGCCCGGCATGCGCATCGCGCAGGCAGTCATCTGTCCGGTTGCCCAATGTCGTCTGGTCGAGGTCGATGAGCTCGACGAGACCGATCGGGGCAGCGGTGGATTCGGTTCCACCGGAACCGGTTCGGAATGACCACGCTCGCAACCGAGGCGAACAGATCAAGCCCGTCGAACATTCTATTGCTGCTGGGTCTGGCAACCAGTCTGCCGTCGATCGCGATGGGGTCTTCGATTCCGGATTTCATTCGAGACGCGACTCTGATGCTGATCGCCGTCGGAGTCATCTGGTGTGTCGCCACGCCGGACGGAAGAGAACAGAATCGATCACTGATGTTCTGGCCGATTCTTCTGGTTCTTCTCGGAGTACTGCCAAGCCTGTTCAATTCGACCGATCTTCAGGCAAGTCAAGAAACGCTAGGCTTTCTTCCAATCGGTTTCGTTCTGTTCATCGGAATCTGCATCGCGGATGGTGCCGGACGGACGGTCATTGCCATTGCCGCGACGACGTCCATACTCCTGATCGCTCTGGAGGTGACCATTCAACACCTGTCGTCGAACGGATCGGTGGCCGACACTCCGCATCCGATCCACATCATGATCCTCCCGATGCTTCTTCCGATCGCTGTCATCGGAATCGAAACCCTTCCCAGAAAACTGGCGTTGCTGGTGGGACCACTCCTGGTGCCACTGGTCGTCTTCAGCGTGATCACTTCATGGAGCCCGGGTGCGTGGGCCGGACTGATCATCGTGGGCATCGGCCTGTCGATCTGGAGAGGTGGAGTCGTCAGGGCATCCATCGGCTGCGGATTCATACTGGCCATGCTCCTGGTGGCGATCGATGTCGCCGATGCACAGAATCGATTGTTGTCACTTGCGGATCCGATGAGCGATGAAAGGATCGGACTCTGGCTCGCCGCGATGGCGATGTTTCTCGAACATCCATTCACGGGAATCGGAGCCGGCGCCTTCGGCATCGCGTATCCGGATGTCGTATCGATGATTCAACTTCCCGATGGATACGAGGCAGGATCGGGCTTCATTCCATGGGCTCACAACATGTATCTGGAACTGCTTGCCGAATACGGACTGCCTGGTTTCCTGGCCTATGCCATCATCACCGCATGGCTACTGGGCAAGCTGGTGGCTCAGATCGTGCTCGGACAGGGAAGAGGACGCGGCGATGATCCAGACGATCCCCGGCACTGGGCGGTCGCCCTGCTCATCTCATGGCTGGCCATACTCACGATGGCCATGTTGGATCTGAGCTTCCACAGGCACTGGGTCGTCTACATCTACTGGCTGATGGTCGGCCTGAGCTTCTCCATCGTCCTGCACCGATCGCAGACTTCACCGGCACGCGGCACTCCTCAAAGCCCGACTATTCCCTGAAAGCCGTTGAGCCCGAGAGGCTCCTTCGTGTAGAAGGGTTCGGCCGCGGCGGTACCGATGCGACTGCCGAAATAGGTCACACTCGACATCATCACATCGACGATGCGACGATTCTTCTCGGGAATGACGAACTGGCTCTCGTAGGCCAGCATCGCCCTGCGCTTGTGGTCCTCGAACCCGGTGATGTCCATCAGGAAATTCGGATCGGGCACACGACGCAGATGCGTGCAGTAGTAGTAGAAGAGCCAGCGGGGATGAACTGGATCACCGGGCAGATCGGTCTTCGTCAGCTTGGCGTCGAATCGAGCATCCTCGATGATCCTGGTCGCGGCGACATGGTCGGGATGCGCATCGATCGGATGCGGTGCGAAGAGGATCTCGGATTGATGTTCGCGGATGATGCCCGCCACGACATGTCTCGAGGCCAGATCGTGGACGACTTCCCGATTCTTGAGGCCCGCCTGGATTCGACGGACACCCAGGATGTCCGCGGCCGCGGCCGATTCACGAGCTCGGGTTTCCCGATCACCGTGCGGTGTCGGCTCGCCGTCGGTCAGATCGACGATGAGCACATCGTGACCCTGTGCAGCCAGGGAGGCGATGGTGCCACCCATGCCGAGTTCCTGATCATCCGGATGTGGTCCGATTACGCAGATTCGTGCCATCCGCGCATCATAGACGGCAGAAGGCCCGCATGCGATCACTGCATCATCTGCATGCCGTCAACGCCGATTGGAGCCGTGTCCTCACGCATGCCCGGAACGGCCAATGGCCTGGCGGGCACGAGACCCAATCGACGATTCAATCTCAGCATCTCCCGCTGCACCCAATCCTGGAGTGATCGGGCCTCCTCCACTCTCTCCAGAGACTTCAGGAACTCGATCTCCAGCAGTGCATGGGTGATGACCGCCAGTCTCGATCGCTCCTCCATGAGCAGGCCGTCGTGGGATGGGGCAACGGCGATCTCCCCGATGGCGATCATGGCCGGATGGTATTGGGAATGATCCGGTGCGCGTTCCGAGACGGCACCCACCAGTCTGAGACCGGAAAACGGATGCTCCAGCTCGATGGCGACTCTGTTGGCCTTCGACTGATCATCCAGTTCGATCGCATTGGAAAACTCGTCCACCAGATCCTCGAACGATTCACGACGGTCGAGAATGTGCTCGATCGATAGTTCCCAGGCGGACCAGTCGTCGACCCGCTCGAGCGCGTCGCGATCGGTCGATTCGATCAGCCGTAGATGATCGAGGAGGCGACGATAGTTGAAGAGGACCTGACCACCTCTTCCCGCCGATCTGCCATTCAACCAATCCTTGATCCACTCTCTCCAGGCGTTCGACAGGCGATCGACATGCCGACTGTCGAGATAGTCCTCAGCCTGATCAAGCAGGATGAACATGTCCAGTTGACGCTCGAATTCGCGCAGTACTCTTCGAGAATTCTCTCGCGTGTCCTGATCGACCATGGCGGAGATCAAGCCACGGAGTCCCGAGATCAACTCGTCGCCTCCCGGTTGATCGAGATGATCCAGGCGGATTCTCCATGTCTCCAGTTCGTGCAGCCAGCTCAATGCATCGAGGAGATCGCGAGATTCGGCGAGAACGACCACGGCGCCCGGATCCGTCCAGGGCGAATCTGTCCGCACGATCTCCGCAAACGAATCGAAGACCCTTCGTTCGGCAAGCAGGCACTGCTTGGAGAGTCGAGTGTGGATTCTGGCATCCTCCCCATCGAGCCCCGTCGAGTGGCGATCGCGGATCAGGCCAAGCGTGCCGACCACACCTGCCAGCGCACTGGTCGAATCGGCTGGTGGAAACCGCTCGGGCCAGAGGGCCCTCAGCTCCAAGAGCGACTCGCTGCCACTTCTGGCCACTGGACGACCACCGGATGTCCTCGATAACTCATCGAAGGCATGAATCAACTGTCCAATGGCCTCGATCCTTCGGACGAGTCGTTCCTCGGGCCCCTGATCGAGTCGAATGCGTTCGAGTTCGATCCGGAGAACGGAAAGCAGATCTCTTCTCGAACCGCTGTGCATCCATGTGACTGTTTCCAGCCGGCTACAGAGTTCGATGGCGGCGGAAAGGAGATCGCTCCCCGCCAATAGCGCACTCAACTCCGATCGCAATGCATCCTCGATCTGGAGATCCTCCATCGATTGGATATCCGGTTTGCTGACGATCGGGTCCGGTATGTTCCCGTCGACCTCGAAACGCCACCAACCCGGTGGCACAGTCGTCTTCGCTGCCAGCTGGGAAGCATTCCTCAGAGGAGCCAGCATGGAAATGAGCGACTCCTCGGGGTTCTCAACCGATGTGTTGGGCAGACGCGAGAGCCCCGCCCGGACCGAACGAGTGAAGTCGATGAGCAGCGATCGGATCTCGGATGTGGTCGATTCAGACAGACGACCCATCGCGAATTCCGAGAAGAGGGCCTCGATGTCGGGCAATCCTTCTCGCAGTGTCACGGCGGCGAGCAGAAAACGGGAACCGGTCGCTCCATCGACACGCCTCGCTCGATTGCCGAGTGTCTCGATCAGGACCAGATACTGCTCCAGTGCCGAGTCGAGCACACGTCTATCGGGGAGTCGATCGCTGGCCGAGCGATTGGCACGCCGTGATTCGCGTCTCTGTGTCGAAGCATCACGGCAGAAGGATTCCACGAACGATGGGGATGAGATCACCGGCCTTGCCGCCGACAGTGGCGTCACGAACAGCATCGGCAGGAACAGGAGTGTCAGAACGATTCGATTCATGGACTGGGAACCACGATTGCCGTCTTCATGGAAGATACGATAACCCGAAGTGGTCATTCCGATGAATCATCTCTCGAGGATTCCGCCTTCGCCTTCAATTGGCGTACACGCCCCGATCCCGGCGGCCCGTACTTGATCCACATCAGGCAAAGCCCCTCAGGCGGCATCGTACGGCCCGTCCGCTGACGGTCACCACTGGCGATCATGTCCGGAATGTCGTCCGGAGCGAATCGCGATTCGCCCACGGCGACGAGTGTCCCGGCAATGATGCGGACCATGTTCCAGAGGAATCCGTTGCCACTGACGTGAATGGCGATCCGGTCATCGCTTTCCGCCTCGACCTGGCAGTCGAAGACCGTCCTGACCGTGCTTTCCCTGGCCTGACGTACACGAGTGAACGCCGCGAAGTCGTGTTCGCCGACCAGATGGCTCGCCGCCGTCTTCATCGCCTCGACGTCGAGCGAGGTGGGACACCATGCCGTCACATGTCGATCGAACAGGGGTCTCAGATCAGCCGTCATCCTGGCGTGCGCGATTCGATATCGATATCCCTTGGAAACGGCATCACCGATTGGATTGAAGACCGTTTCAGTTTCCCAGGCGGATCTCACCTGCACATCCTCGGGCAATCTCGATGTGATGGCCGCAGGAAGAATCTCGGGGTTGAATTCCCTGGGTGAGAGAAACGACACGACCTGTCCTTCGGCATGGACACCGGAGTCCGTGCGGGAGGCGCCCAGAACATGGACTGGCTCACGGACCAGTTCCTGGACCGCCGCCTCCATGACCTCCTGAACTGTTCGAAGCGGCTCCGAATCAGGCGGATGCTGTTTCTGCCATCCGTGGAATCTCGTGCCGTCGTAGGCGATGTTCAATGCATAACGGCGCATGATCAACAGACTCGATCAGCCAGAGAGGCGAAGACGTTCAATGCCCGAAGAGATTGCCGGTGGCGAACATGCCCTTGCTCTCGAAGTACTCGAGGGCGTCGTCGACAGTCGGAAAGATCTTCGTGGCGGTCTCGGTGATGAAAGGTGATGGTGGCTTGGCTGGCTTCCAGACCACGTAGACTTCCTTGGTGTGTTCCCAGGCGTGCTGGAGCTCTCGCTCCACACCGCTGGAGAGTGCCGGAATGCCGCCTTCCAGTTCGGGAATCAGCGAAACGATCATGTCGCTCTGATCGATGAGCTTGAAATCCCTCATGTAGATCTGGCCATCGACATCACCGGCGATATCGAGCACTTCCTTGACGGGGAATCGGATCGGATCCTGGCCTTTTCCGCCACCGAAGGCGTGAGGCGTGACATCGACCCACTCCTCGCCGGCCTTCTCCGCGGCAATCGCCCGGTCGAGCAGGAGCTTTTCGTCCACATCCGCCGGATCGAAGGCGATGAAGTGTTCGGCAATGGCCGCACGGAAGGCGTCGATCTCGGCGAGGACATCCGGCATGTCGACGACATGACTCATCGGGAAGCTCGGATAGACCTTTCGCATCTCGGGACGAGTGACCAATCGAAGACAGGTCTCGAGCGTCTCCTCATGTCGGCCTCTGCTGAGAATGTAGAAATTGTCCTGACAGCCCATCGCGTTGGCGAGCAGTTCGGTGACGATGATCTCCTCTTCACGCCAGACCATGCAGTCCTTGAGTGTCGCATCGATGTCGTGCTCGGTGTGGAGGCGGTGATGCGCCATTTCCACGTTGTCCAGAAGACAGATGAACATGTTCGGCTTCAGAAGCGACATCTGATCGAAATCGAAGGCGCTGAAGAGACCATGTCGCCAACGGAAGGTGGCATGCGTGTTCACGATCAGATCGGGATGATCGGAGACGGGTGTCGTCTGGGAGATGATGTCCTTGAAAGCGGCTCGTCGCAGGGAGGCCAGACGGCTCAATGGGAGATCCAGTATTCGCCCCGATCTGATGTCGGGCGATTCCTTGTACATCATCGATCCGACATGGAAGCATTCCAGACGGTGCCCCCGGGTGCCTGCCAGTGAGGCCACCGATTCCAGGTAGGGCTTCTTGTCCAAACCGATCTGTCCAGTTACCACTGCGCGCATGGGAATCCTCTCGAATCAACTGACACCTTTGCCAGAGCCTCAGGATACCGCAAGCTGACTCAGGAGTCGCTCTTGGGAATGCTCTTGTTCGCTGTTGGGCCCATAACCTCACGCAACCACGCGGCAGGAGCCCTGGGAGCCTTGATCCTGAGTTTTTTCCGTCGCCACCAGAACCAGAGCATCACGAGAATGATGGTCAGAATGACCGCGGCCAGGATCGTCTCCTGGACATGCTTCTGCTTCGTGGTCATCGACGTCACGCCCTTGCTGATCAGCCAGCCGAATCCGAGCTGCATGCCGACGACCGGAACAGCGGACAGCGATTCCGCGATCATGAACTTCCAGATCTTCATCCTCGCCAGCCCGGCCGCCGTGAACACGGGGGTTCGAGAGAAGGGGATGAAACGGCTGAGAACCACGACCCATGTCCCCCATCGATCGAACTTGTACTTCACTTCGAGAATGCGTCTGGGATGGAACATCCGGCGAAAGAAGCGGAAACGCATGATCGCCCCGGAGAACTGCCGCACGATGAGCATCCACAACGTATCGGCGAACACGACTCCGAAGTAGGCGGCGGCAATGGTCCACCAGAACGGCATCAACTCCTGCTCCATCAGGAAACCGGCGGGAATGATGAAGGCATCCTCTCCCAACGCCATGCCGACGCCCGATGCCATCAGCAGTCCAAAGAGAAGCCATGGGCCGTAGTTGGTCAGAGCGGATTTGACCCAGCTGTGCTTGGAATCGAGTCCGGTCGATTCCTCGACGACCACCGGGGCGGAGGCGGCCTCGCTCTGAGCCAGTTCCGCCGGCGTCTCCGCGATGGCGAGCCTTGGAATACTCATTCCGAGCACAACGAACCCGACAGCGAGCAGGCATGAAATGGTCGACCACCTGCCTGGCCGCTGGAGACGTGTCATGCGAGGCATGGTAGACCATAGCCCGTTGCTCATGTTTCTCGTTCTGATCTGATAGCCTTTTGACGAAGATGAACGTCCTCTGCGCCCCAGACAGCTTCAAGGATTCGATTTCAGCCGCGGATGCATGCCTGGCCATGGTTCGAGGTGCGGACGGACTTGTCGAATCCGCTCTCTCGTGCCCTCTTGCAGATGGTGGAGAAGGCACCATGGACGTTCTGGTGAATGCCTGCGGCGGTCGAACCATCTCAGTGGAGACTTTGGACCCTTTGGGACGTTCGATATCCGCCAGAATCGGTTTTCTGGACGCCTCGGACATGGCCATCATCGAAATGGCACAGGCCAGTGGTCTCGAGCGACTCCGTGAAACCGAAC
>DEYM01000023.1:0-549 GCA_002364555.1 Phycisphaerales bacterium UBA3158
CGCCATGCTCCAGTATGTGAACGACCGGCGACGCTGCCATATCGTGACCGTCGAGGATCCGATCGAATACATCTTCAAGGAATCCAAATCCACGATCAACCAGAGAGAGATCGGCATCGACTGCCTGAACTTCAACGAGGCGCTCAGAGCCCTGGTTCGTGAGGATCCCGATGTCGTGCTCGTCGGTGAGATGCGAGACAAGGAAACCTTCGAAGCCGCCATTCGCGCGGCCGAGACCGGCCACCTGGTCTTCGGCACCATCCACGCCTCCTCCGCATGGCAGACCTTCGGCCGAATCTACGACCTCTTCGAAGAGGGCGAAGTCCATCAGATCCGCAAGCTTCTGGCCTACAACATCAGAGCCATCATCTATCAGAAGCTTCTGCCCACCCTGCACGACCACATTCCCAGGATTCCAGCCCTCGAAGTGCTGCTGGGCTCTCCGATCGTCCAGAAGTACATCCTGGAAGCCCGCGAAGGCGAGTTGCTGGAAGTGATCAAACGCTCCCAGAAGGAAGGCATGATCGACTTCACCTCCTCGCTCGTGAC
>DEYM01000023.1:893-3493 GCA_002364555.1 Phycisphaerales bacterium UBA3158
TGGTCGAGGAGGAGATGATCCATCACAAGGTCGCGATCGACGCCACTCCGAAGCCCGAGGAGCTGAAGATGCGACTCAAGGGCATCAGCTGATCCAGTTCCCCAGGCATGTGACTACCACCGGAAACCACCTCGAGTACCCCTCCCGATGATTGATCTCCCCATCCTGCTGAGCGACGCCTCGGTTCTTCTCCTGAGCCCCTGGAAACCCCTGATCATCTGGGCCGTGGTCGCTTCCTGGGCCTGGTTGGTTGCGACCAAGATCCAGGCCGATGCCACGTTCTATCGTTTCAATCTCGAAAAGTGGAACATCGCCTTCATCTCCTTTGCGGCCATCGGAATCGGCGTGATGATCTTCGGCTGGATCTTCTGGGTCGGCTGGCCGATTGGCCTGCTGATTCTTCTGGCTCCGGTGCTGTTCTACTGGAAGCTCAGGAACGAGAAGGTGCCTGAAGAGAATCGATTCACGATCTCCTTCTCCAAGTCACCCGAAGCGGCCGAGAGAAAAGCCAACAAACGTGCCCAGATGTCCGTGTCGCTGAAGTACCTCGACTCCGGCAACCAGACGGTCATCATCCCCTCCGAGAAGGAAGCCGGACATGAAGTCTTCCTGGTGCTCGATTCGATTCTGGCACCGTCACTCGAGGAGCGAGCCACGAGACTTGACCTGGGACTCTCGGCGGGCGGCTGCATCGCCACCAGGACGATCGATACCGTCCGTTCCAAGATCGACAACTTCGATACCAAGACCGGAGTGGCCGTATTCAACCAGATCCGCCTGATGGCCGGCCTGGACATGGACGAGAACAGGCAGAAGCAGATCGGCATGTTCAAGGTGATGTCCACGGACAACCAGTACGAGATCACCATCGCCTCGTCCGGAACGAGCAAGGGACAGCTTCTCAGAATCGATGTCGATCGATCGCAGCAGGTCAAGATGCCCTACGACGGGCTGGGGCTTCTCGACAAGCAGCGGGAGATCCTCGATCCGTTGACTCAGATCCAGAACCGCCGTGGAATGGTCCTGCTCTCGGCACCTCCCGGACAGGGACTGACCACCACCGGCTATGCGGTGATGTCAACCCACGACTCGTACACGTCCAATGTCAGAACGCTTGAAATCGAAAAGCAGGCGACTCTGGAAGGCGCCGTCCAGCAGGTCTGGGATCAGACCAATCCGGAGGTCGATTACGCTCGAACGCTGCAGTCCATGCTCAGACGAGATCCGGATGTCGTTCTCGTGACTGATCTCGAGGACTCCGCGACAGCTCGAGTCGCCGCGGAATCGGGCCCCAAGGGACCTCTGCTGTACATGAGCTTCTCAGCTTCAAGCACGACCGAGACGATCAGCAAGTGGGTCCAGCATGTCGGGGATCTCGATCTGGCGACGGCACCATTGAAGGCGATCGTCCATCAGCGACTGGTCAGAAGACTCTGCGACAACTGCAAGATCGGATTTGTTCCGGCCGATTCGGGGCGACTGCGTCTGCCCGAGGGCACTCAGCTCTACAAGGCAGGTGGCCAGGTGGAGGATCGCAACAAGATCATCGACTGCCCCGTCTGCAAGGGCAATGGCTATCTGGGCGTGACCGGGATATTCGAAGTCATGCCTGTTTCCAGCGAGGTCAAGAAATGCCTCGCTGAAGGCGATCTCAAGGCCGCCCAGACGGCGGCTCGCCGGGAGAAGATGATCCTCATGCAGGAAGCCGCCATGCAGAAGGCGGTACGGGGAATCACTTCCATCGAGGAAATCAAACGGGTCCTTTCCGGCGAAAAGAAGAAGCCAGCCCCCAAACCAACCAGCAAGCCAACAGGCTGAGTTCTCACGGAGCTTCCGATGCATATCGCATTCAACTTCCTCGTCATCGTCGGTGTCATCCTGATCGCCTACTGGTGGTCCAATCAGGGCTTTTTCAGCAGCCTGCTTCACATGGCGGCTGTGATCGTCGCGGGCGCCATCACCATCTCGGTCTGGGAACTCATCTCATGGGATCTGGCACTGGGCAATCTGGGCGCATTCGACAACTACATCGCGGGCATCTCGTTCATCCTCATATTCGCCGGCACACTCGTTCTGATGCGGGTGGCGACGGATCGCCTCGCACCCGAGGACGTCGAAGTGGGCCCCACTCTTGAACTCGCTGGCGGCTTCACCTTCGGAGCCGTCTCCGGCATTCTCTCGATCGGGCTGCTCATCATCGGAACGGGATTCCTCCAACGCCCACTGGAATTCATGGGCTACAAGGGCTACGGCCGTGAAGCGGTCGGAAACAGCCAGATCGGACCTCTTGGACCGCAGTTGTGGCTTCCCGTGGACTATCTCACGAGCAGCTTCTACGAGCTGGCGAGCATCAATGGTCTTCGGCCCGACATCACAGGCACCCCACTCAAGCAATACAACCCCAACCTGTACATGCAGGCTTCCCTGGTTCGCGACTCGCTCGATGGTGAACGAGGACAGGCCTACATGATCGATGGGGCCGCCTCTGCGAAACAACCCTCGAAGAGCGAATTCATGGGCAAGCACTGGGTGACCGTACCCATGGAATTCACATCCGAAGCACGCGACTTCGGACAGCAGCTTGTCCTGTCCAAGAGCCA
>DEYM01000038.1:0-16973 GCA_002364555.1 Phycisphaerales bacterium UBA3158
ATCAGCATCCAGATCATGAGCAGGGTGGCGATGAGAATTCCGATGCCCATGACGGCGAATATCGTGCTGTCGAAGGAGGTTGTGTGGTTGAAGTGGGATCTCACACCACGGCTTGTCTGAATGAAGAGACAGGCCGTCTCGATGATCATGCAGGCTGAGATGCCCCAGGCGATCGTCTTCACGGGCCAACGAGGTCGCTCGATGTATGCGAGCAGCCAGGCGACTGTCCACAGATAGATCGTGATGGAAGCCATGAACTTCATGGGCTTGATCCAGGCGTTGATGCCAAGCACTTCCCGCGAGTCGAGGAAAAAGAGCCCCGTTGCCACGAACAGCATCATCAGATGAAACGCTCCCGTGAACGCAAGGGCAGGGCTGCGACGTTCAAGTTCCGTCCAGAGTGTGGCTGGTGTCGGAGGGAGTTTCAGTTGTCTCCAGTGTTCATGCATGATGCGGCCCGGCTGGTCCTTGCATGTTGGATTTCGGGAGAATGTCGAGTTGAGATCGTGTTCGATTCCCATCTTCTTTCGTTGGAAGTCTTCTGCTGTTTTCCACTTATGTCCTCTGGACTTGATTTATTTGCTTGAATATCCGCCACTTGTTTCATGAGTGGTCGACTTCATGTCCTGTATTCAAGTGCTCATCGCTTCATGGCCTGTTGGTGTTAGTTGACAGCCAATTATCCATAGGTGTATGGTCGCCACCCTTCAGGAATGCTCCTGATTGAACTGGGTATTCAGTTCTAATCACTCAGAACACAAACGTACTACTTATCTGAAACAAGGAGAGCCTTCAGATGATCAAGAAGATACTTACTGTAGCATTGCTCGTATTCGGTACTGCCGCCATGGCCACATTCTCTGGCTGCCAGTCCACTGGATCCGTCAAGCACAGCAGCCCTGGTTCACAGGCGCCAATCACCAAGACCGAGGTCATGGCAGCTCAGCGTGCATGGGGCGACGGCATCGTCGATATTTCCCGTGTGTATAAAGAGGGTGGCGATTACGAGGCACGGGCATTGGCCCACATCAAGTCCATGTACGCCTATGGCGATACGATCGTGCTCTTCAAGCCGACTCTGGCTTCCGAGGATCAGTTCCGTGGCGATATCGATGGCGCTCTTTCGTACTTCATCGGTCGCGAGGGTACTGAAGACACCGGCTTCGCCATCAAGGGGTGGACGAATGTTCGCTTCGAAAGCGAAGGTATCTATTCCGGCAGTGATCTCGCCATGGCGATGGGCAACTACTTCTTCACCGACCCTGCGGACAATTCGGAGATCAAGGTCGAGTATTCCTTTGGATACGTTCGAGGTGCAGATGGCAAGCTGAAGATCATGCTTCAGCACTCATCCGTGCCGTACGGTTCCTGGAAGTAGGACCCGGCCATCTTTCACGGTCATCGGCCTCTCTTCTGTGAGCAGTGTCCGAGACTCGAGATCAGATCTCCGTGAAATACGGACAGCATGCTTCAGGCCCCGGAGTCTCCATTGGCTTCGGGGCCTGTTCTTTGCCCTGAATCACCCTTCGGATATCGGTCTCTGTGGTGTCCTCAGGGCCTCTGCTCTTGACAGTGGTTAACCATGTGGTATTTTAATGACATCAGATTGTCAATAAGCACGGTAAAACTGTTTCATGGTGCTGTTGGCGTGAGGCTCGATGGCCTCTCGAATTTGCCGGTTGTCCATCAGGGGCGACCATCTCCTTGAAGTGAGGGACCCAACCGTGAATCTGTCCAACGCCATCCAACCCGATGAATCATCAGAGAGGTCGCAGGCCTACCGCGACCTCCTGGGTATCACAGCATCCATTGCGTGTGCGATTCATTGTGCTGCGATGCCGTTCGTGATCGGTTTTCTGCCGCTTCTTGGTCTGAGCTTTCTTGCTGATCCTGCCTTCCACAAATGGATGGTTGGAATCTGCCTTCTGTTTGCCCTTCTGGCATTCGTGCCAGGTTGGAAGAGGCACCGCCAAATGAGACCCGCCATCATTGGAATAGGGGGGTTGTTCCTGATATCGCTGGCGGCATTCGCTGGTCCGGAAGACTGTTGTCCGACACCATGCGACGGCTCCGCCGAGCCGCCATCCCAGATCGCAGCAGTTCCTTTGATGACGACCAAGGACGATGCCTGCTCGGCATCGTGTTGCTCATCCGACGTTCCCGCGCCGGCTGATGCGGCGAAACTGGTTTCTCTCGCACCGATGGATGATGCATCCACGGTGTGTGCCAATTCCTGCTGTCCTCCCGTGGCGGCTCCGATCATGATGGTTGCCCAGGATGATTGCACGGCGCAGTGCTGCTCGTCCGACGTCAAGCAATCTCCGGGAGCTGTTGAGTTGGTGTCCACCTCGACGTCCGAATCCGGTCTTGCCGACTGCGCCCTGTCCTGTTGTCCACCCGAGGCGACGATCGAGGAGCCCCTCACGGCAGGAATGGTCAGGTGGATGTGGATACTGATGACGCCACTGGGAGGTCTGGTCCTCGTCGCGGCCCATCTGTACAACCACAGATCCAGTTGTCACTGTTCGGCAGGTTGCTGCGACGGCCCGGCTCAAACCCCCAAGCAATGAGCATTCGACCCGCCATGGCATGATCTGGATCCGTCAGATTGAATTGGCTCGTTTGTCCGTCATAATCTGCTGATGTCCTCCATCCCATGTCGTGTCGACATCCAGAATGGTCTGCGATTGCTGTTGATGCTTCTGGCGATGTGTTCGATGCATTCATGTGCACGATCGACTCTGCATGTGGATGCGATGATCCCTCAAGACAACGATCGTCCAATGGAATTCTCCGGACTGGACAACGTCGTCGTATTCCATGAGGGGTATCTCTCGGGGGCTGCACCACAGGACAAGTCCGGATTTCGGGCCCTCAGGGATCTGGGCGTCAGGACGATCATCAGTGTCGACGGTGCTGTCCCCTCGGTGGACGAGGCGAAGGCGTTTGGACTTCGCTATATCCATCTGCCTGTCGGTTACGGTGGCTTCAATCGAGATCGATCATTGGAGCTCGCTTCGGCAACGAGGAAGTTCATTCAGGATGGCGCCGTCTATGTGCATTGCCACTACGGCAAGCATAGAAGTGCTGCCGTGGCGGGGGCCGTGACCGTGATGCTCGGCTGGCAATCGCCCGACGAGGCCATCTTCAGAATGAGAATTGCCGGTACATCGCCTCGGTACACGGGGCTCTATGCATGCGTCGCCGATGCGGTTCGGGTCGACGACACCACGCTTGATGAACATACGGTCGATTTCACATCGGTCTGGCAGCCATCGAGTTTCACCAGTGGAATGATCGAGATGGCGAAGAGTCTCGATCGTCTTCGTCTGATGGAGCAGGCGGGTTGGGAGGCTCCGCTGGATCATCCGGATCTCGCTCCCGTGGCTGAAGCGGGGTTTCTGGCGGATCTGCATCGCATACTGGCATCGAACTCCCTGACAAGCGGCCAGCCCGCCGAGTTCTCCAGGCGATTCGATGTCGCCATCATGGAATCGAGTGAGCTGGAAAGTCTTCTTTTATCCAGTAGCGCGGACCATGAACGGTTGAGCAGTCAGCTGGATTCGATCGTCAGCTCCTGTGCCGGCTGTCACGATCGCTATCGCATCGGGGAATCACTCGTCTTTGTGGAAGAGAGACCGAACAGTCTCGATCTTGATTGATATGATTTTCCGGTGACGACTCCAGTCGATTATCCATCGTTGGCCGGCGGCATCCTCAGGGACTACTGGGGATTGGATGCCGAGTTGATACGGTTGCCCGGCGAGAATCTGAATTTTCGAGCTCATGTATCCGATGGTTCCCTGCGGGTTTTGAAACTCACCGTGGCCCCCGGTTCCGATGTCGCGCTCGAGGAGTCGGTTCTCTCGCATCTGAGCGATGCGGGGCTCGTCGTTCCAACATCGATTCCGACGACAAGTGGGCAGTCCATGGTGACGGCCGACATCGCAGGTCATGCGGCCATTGGTCGTCTTCAGAGGCATGTGGATGGGGCACGTTGGGGCGAAACGAAGACCACGCCGGATCTCCTCTTCCGGGTCGGTGCCTATCTGGCCCAGCTCCACGGGGCGCTCTCTGATTTCCAGCATCCGGGTGCCCAGCGTTCCCATCTGTGGGATCTGGCCGAGGCCAATCAGCATGCCGCTGCCGTGAAGCTGATCGGCGATCCCGACCGACGTCGGATCATAGAGCAGTGCTTCCATCTCTACAGATCACATGCGCTACCCGTCCTGTCGAGCTGTCCTCGAGGCATGCTCCATGGCGATGCCAATGACGAGAACATCCTTGTTCACGACGCGATGGTGGTCGGGATACTGGACTTCGGTGATTGTCAGATGGGTGCGCTGGTTCAGGATCTGGCCATCACGCTCTCGTATGCATTGCAGCAGGATGGCATGACGATCGATTCCGTCTCATCGCTCCTCTGCGGCTATCAGAGCATCCGGACGCTCGAACAGATCGAGCTTGAAGCGGTTGTTCCCCTGATGCTCGCCAGGATGGCCACCAGCATCTGCATCGCGGAGACAAGGCGTGTTGACGCTCCGGATCATGAGACATGGTTCTCCCATCAGGCATCCACGTGGGCCGCGCTTGATGCCATCACGACCCATTCCCCGGCGTCTCTTCTGGACAGGTTGATCGGCAAGGAGGTCGAACGAGATGTCGCATCGCTGGAAGAGGCTCGCCGTCGTCATATCGGTCCATCTCTTTCACTCAGTTACGACGCTCCTCTCCATATCACGAGAGGCAGCGGCCAGTACCTGTTCGCCTCGGATGGCAGGGCGTATCTCGATCTCGTGAACAATGTCTGTCATGTCGGGCATTGTCATCCGCATGTGGTGGAGGCCATCGCCTCCCAGGCGGCTGTCCTGAACACGAACACCCGATATCTCCATGAGAATGTCACGAACTATGCCGCCAGGCTCTGCGGCACGCTGCCGGATGGTCTGGACGTCTGCTACTTCGTCAACTCGGGATCCGAAGCCAATGAATTGGCGCTCCGGCTCGCCCGATCCGCGACCGCTGCCCACGATGTGCTCGTGATCGATGGCGCCTATCACGGACACTCGACCAACTGCATCGAGATGAGTCCCTACAAGTTCAAGGGGCCAGGCGGTCATGAACCTCAGCCATGGGTCCATGTCGTTCCGATTCCCGATATCTATCGAGGGGAGATCAGGGATTCCGGGGCGGGCTCGGGCTATGCCCTGGAGGTCGGAAGAGTCATCGGTGAAGCGTGTGCCGCTGGAGGATCGATCGCCGGTTTCTTCGCGGAAACCATCCTCTCCTGTGGTGGTCAGGTACCGCTGCCGGAAGGCTATCTCGCGGCGGCCTTCGAGCATGTCCGTCGAGCTGGTGGGCTCTGCATCGCCGACGAGGTGCAGGTCGGATTCGGTAGGGTCGGTGAAGCCTTCTGGGGATTCGAACTGTCCGATGTCGTTCCAGACATCGTGGTGATGGGTAAGCCGATCGGCAATGGGCATCCCATGGGAGCTGTCGTGACGACCAGGGCCATAGCGGATGCCTTTGACAATGGCATGGAATTCTTCTCGACCTTCGGAGGCAATCCCGTGTCCTGCGCCTGCGCGATGGCGGTTCTCGATGTCATCGAGGACGAGCAGCTTCAGAAACGAGCGCTTCGATTGGGCAATCGTCTTCTGGATGGTCTCCGTCAACTCCAGGATCATCATGATCTGATCGGTGACGTTCGAGGGAGAGGTCTCTTCATCGGTATCGAACTGGTTCGGGATCGGGTGACCCTTGAACCAGCTGCCGATGAAGCTGCCCGGCTGGTCAATCTGATGAAGGACCATGGTGTGTTGCTCAGTACCGACGGTCCTCTGCACAATGTCATCAAGATCAAGCCGCCGATGGTCATCACGGAAGAGGATGTGGACATGGTGCTTCGCCTTCTGGACGATGCGTTCCTGCGGATTTGATCAGATGATCAGTTGAGTACAAAAGAGATGACCGGTCCACTGGGAACCGGTCACTCCTCTTCTCTCTCCTGAGAGAATCCAATCTACCGGCCAAATCAGGGCTCATCCAGAAGAAATCCCTTTTCCTCGAGAATTGCCTCATCGGCCTTGAATTCGGCTTGAATCGAGCGTCACTGAAGCAGATAGGGCAGTAAGGGTGTCATTTCGTTGCAGGTTTGAGCAAGAATCGGGAAGGTGCTTGACGATGCCCGTGACGGTCCTGTCTGGCCGGATCAATGGTCTGGGGGCATCGAACTGGAGATCGATGTCGATTCTTTGACCAGCAGGCATGGAGTGAATCGGTCAAATCGGATCCTGTGTCATTGGTACGGGACATGGGCTTCTTTACGGCAGGAGAGTGTGGTCAATTCAGGGCTCGCTCGCCGATAGAAGGGCTGTGTCAGATCCTCAGACCAGCAAGACGCGTCGTTCCAGCCCAGCATTTGGTGC
The DNA here is from genome assembly GCA_002364555.1 of Phycisphaerales bacterium UBA3158. GTDB lineage: Bacteria > Planctomycetota > Phycisphaerae > Phycisphaerales > SM1A02 > UBA1668. Next base: position 6,429 of record DEYM01000038.1, read on the forward strand.
GTTCGATCCTGGTTGGCTCTTTGTTCTGCTGGGCATGATCGTTCTCTCGGCAGGAATACTCATTCCGGCCATTCAGGAGAATCGGGTGCTTGGAGAGCAGCTACGGCTCGCCAGGCAGATGGAGTCGCGATCCCAGCAACATCTGACTCGTTCAACCTCACTGCTGGATCAGATGTATCGCGATGACGCCACCCTCAGGCGAATCTGGAATGCCGACCTGAACAGGACGCCTCAGGGCAGTGAGCCTGTTCTCAGGGATCTGGAAGCACCCTCGGATGTACTGCAGTGGTTGGATGCGTCAGCGGGTCAATCCGTCCTGCTCTCGGAGGCATCCTCGGAGATCGAGCTGCAGCCTTCGCTCCTTGAGAGAATGGCCAGTGGCCCAAGGCGTTTATGGTTTCTTGGGGCCGGTGGAATGTGCCTGTGCGTCGGGCTTGTCATGGGACCAACCGTGACTGGTCGAGACTGAGCTCCGACGAGCTTTCTCCTTGCCACGGCCTAATGTCGATTTGAGAAGAGTGGTCATGCCTTGTGGGCAGCCTGTGTTCAATCTCTAGATTGAGCACATGTCGACATCTGTACAACCTCAATCAATGGATGAACACTGGCTTCGAATCCTGACAGCCGATGGGATCGGTCCCTCGATCGCACGACGTCTGCTTAATGGATTCGGAACGGCCGGTGGAATCCTCGGCGCTTCAGTCGATGAAATGGCCACTCGATGTGGTTTTCGACAGGAAGCTGCCGAAGCGATCGTTCGTTCGATCAGATCAAGTGATCCCACTCGTGACCGGCAATCACTGGTCGAGGCAGGTGGCCGGTATGCCTTCTTTCAGCAGCAGGGGTATCCCACGCGTCTCTGTCATATTCCAGATCCGCCGACCGTCCTTCGTCTACGTGGTGGTCGGATGGATGAGGAGGGGGTGTGCATTGCCGTGGTTGGAACACGGCGATGTTCCGCGTACGGTCTGCGGCAGGCTGCCAGATTCTCTTCGGCTCTGGCGAGTGCGGGGGTGATCGTCGTCTCAGGAGGTGCCAGGGGAATTGATGCCCAGGCACATAGATCGGCCATGAAGTCAGGTGGGAAAACCATTGTCGTCATGGGGGCGGGGCTTGGCAGGGTCTATCCGCCTGAGCATGAGAGATTGTTCGAGGAGGTGGTGCAGTGCGATGGGATTCTGATCAGTGAGTTTGCCCACGATCAACCACCGCGTCCAGGACAGTTCCCCAGAAGGAACAGGATCGTCTCCGGAATAGGGATGGGGGTGCTGATCGTCGAGGCGCCATGCCGAAGCGGCGCCATGATCACGGCCAGGATGTCGGTGGAGGATCACAACCGGGAGGCCTGGGCGGTTCCGGGTTCCGTCGAGAACTCCAGTTCCAGTGGATGCCATCAGGCCATCTCGAATGGATGGGCAGCCTTGGTGGATTCCCCGGATGCGCTCTTGCAGTGGCTGCATGACCAGCGATGGCTGAAGTGAGGATGGTCCAAGGCAACTGCTAGCGATAGGATCGAAGCACAGCCGTGACGACTCCCTGGATCTGGCAGTCGGGCACGATGATGGGTTCGAATTCATCGTTGGCTGGCTGAAGGCGTATGGAGCCGTCCGGCTCACGGAAGATGGTCTTCAGCGTGCTTTCGCCGTCGGGTAGGAGCGCCACCACGCGTTCTCCATCCCGGGCCGTATTGCGACGCTCGACCAGGACGTAGTCGCCATCGAGGATTCCCTCGTCCCTCATCGATTCTCCCTCGACACGCAGTGCGAAGGTGCCCGCATTGGAGCCTAGTCTTGGTCCGACGAGATTCTCGATATCCAGCATGTCGTCCTGTTCGCACTTCTCGATGGGCATGCCCGCGGCAATTCTTCCCACCAACGGGAATTGCAGCGGTGCAGCCTCATCGGGAAGCGGGGCATCTTCAACGATTGACAAAGAGCGTGCCTTGTGTGCTTCCCGCTCCAGGACACCCTTGCGAATCAATGCTTGAACGTGTTCGAATGCGGTGACCTTGCTGACGCCGGTCGCTTCCGCGAGTTCCTGCATCGTCGGCGAATAGCCGTTGGTAAGCCGGCTTTCCCTGATGAGCTGGACGATTCGAAGTTGTTTGGGTGTGAGATTCATGGTTGTCCTCGTCGTGTTCAGTGCACGTTCGTTCCATCGATTGTTCTACAACGGCAGGTAACGGTCGTTCAATTCCAAACAGTCGGTCAAGCCATGTCCTCGGGCCACGAAGAATGGCCGTGGACATTGGTCTGACATGTCTTCCACCAATCAGATCATGTCCGGCCTGAGCGATCAGCTTTGGCAATTCACTTCCCGTGGCTGATTCCTGAATGACCAGATCAGTTCTGAAGTCTCCTCCTGGTCCGAGTTGTACAAGTGGCTGTCCCATAGTCCTAACGCTCCCTCTTGATCTTCCCGTTGCGGGTTCCAGTGTGTTCGTCTCGCAATCGTTGGCCTTGCTCCAGGAGTGGTGGGCTTTGGCGGGTCCGCCTCTTCCCTAACATCGGACCCGCCTGACCCAACCAGGTCTTCACAGCGTTGTCCGGTGCTATCCACAAGATCTTGTGGTCCGGACTGGCTGATCTACTTCAGGCGGAATACTCCTCGGCAAGAACCAGTCGATTGCTTGAACTTCCTATCGACCAGAGCGTTCGGTATTCGTTAGCATAACACGAACCTTACAAAATTACCATCTCTCACTGTGCGGAAAAGCCTGATTCTCGGTCCCGCTCGTCTTCTCCGTCTTCTCGTGGCCGCTTCCTCCATCTTCGCTACGCTTTCAACATGAATCCATCGATCTCCCAATCACTCGTCAAGGATTCCCCGCCAGCTCCACTTGCCGGGTCCGGTATGGAATTCTGGTCGCTGACTCCCGACATGACCTTTCTGAATCATGGGAGTTTCGGTGCCAGGCCTCTGGATGTCGTGGCTGCCCATCAGTCGATGAAGCAGCAGCTCGATCACGATCCCTTCGATGTCCTGGTCTATCGAGGGCAGGCCTTGCTCGATGAGGCCCGCTCCCGAGTCGCCGATCTCGTCGGCTCCGATCTTGACGATCTGGTCTCCGTCATCAATGCCTCGGAAGCGGTCAACTCGGTTCTTCGTTCCATTCGCCCACGTTCCGATCAGAATCTGGTTGCGACCTGTCATGGCTACAACGCCGTCAATCAGACCATCCGCCATGTCTGTGATCGTTCCGGTGCGCAGATGCGGACCGTTCAGCTCGAACCGCCACTTCCCGATGAGGCCGGTCTTGTCGATGCGATCATGGATCAGGTCGATCGAGATACCTGTCTTGTCATGATCGATCATGTGTCTTCACCCACCGCGATGCTCTTTCCAGTCAAGTCGGTCATCGACAAGTGCCATCAACTGGATGTCCCCGTGATGGTCGATGGTGCCCACATACCCGGCATGATGCCCCTTGATGTCACGGCGATTGGCGCCGACTACTACACCGGAAATCTCCACAAGTGGGTCTCGGCTCCGCTTGGATCCGCTTTTCTGCATGTGCATCCCTCGCATCAGTCCTCCATTCACCCCATCGTGATCAGCCATGATCTGGGAGAGGGGTATCAGACCGAATTCGCCTGGACCGGCAGTCGGGACCCCTCGGCATTCTTCTCCGTTCCAGCGGCGATCGACTGGTTCGAGTCCAGGTTCGGCTGGGAAGCTGTTCAGGCCCATAATCGCGATCTGGTCTCCTGGGCCACCGGTCGACTCTGTGATGAATGGGGAGTCGAACCGCTGGATGTCCCCGACTCGAGCAGAGCCACCTCCATGCGGACCATCGAATTGCCCGACCGCGTGAAACGTCACTTCGACGACATCGAGGATTGGCGTATCTGGTTGAGGGAGACTCATCGCATCGATGCGGCCGTTCACGATTGGGCCGGTCGATGGTGGGTCCGATTGTCCGCCCATGTCTACAACCGGCCGGAGCACTACGAATACCTGATCGGGAACGGGCTCACGTTCTGAATCGAGGCTCTATTGGGCGACGATGACGGACTCGTGTCCGGAGATCCTGCTGCGTGCGGCCTTGGCCGCTGATCGACTTGAGAACGAACCTATCTGCACCAGATACAGCTTCTGGCCTCTTCGATCGGTTCGTGTCCGGATCGTGGCATCACCCAGTCCGGACTGGCGGTCATTCATGTTGGCCTTGAGTTGCTCGGCACTCGACTTGTTTCGATAGGCGCCCAGCTGCAGGGTGAATCGATCGCGAAGAGAAGCCAGCTCGGGAGTTGTTCGACTGGGTGCCGCGGGCATCCGATCAAGCCAGAGATTGACGGCCTGTGAATCATCAACCGCTCGAGCGGCGGCGACGGCGATCTCCGCGGCGCGACGTCTGTGGATGGAGGGCAGGTCCGGCCAGGCTCTGTCAAGACTGGCCAGGCATCTGGAGGGTTGATCATCGGCGAGTTCGATCTGTGCAAGCATGACTCTCGCCTGAGCGGACAGCTCAGGGGCCGCTCCGGAGGCGACGTAGCGGAACTGCTTGCGGGCAGCGTCCATCCTCCCTTGGCGGTAATCGCAGAGACCGGTTATCCAGGCGGCTTGATCCGATTCGGGATGAGCCTGCTGGAGCATCGGCTTGGCCGCCAGACGGGCCTGATCGAACTGTCCTGATTCATACTGGGCCGAAGCGAGCGAAATGGCCGATCGGTTTCCCTGCGAAGTGTCGCAGGCGGTCATCAGGAGCATCGTCAGCAAGGCCATGAGTATGCGAAGCATGGGAGTTCTCCATCCGTGGATGCCCACAAGAGTACACTGCAATTCGTTTCATCGGTGATGGTGGTCCAGTCTCCCAGGGTGTTTTCATGCAGTTATTGACTCCCATACTTCGGAATTGGCGAAACAGTCCTCTTCGAATCGTTTGTGAAGACGACCAGAGGCAATGGCGTGGAGCCACGATGTGGGTGGCAGCTCGTCACCTGGCCAAGTGGATCGCCGAGACGACCGACTCGCCCAATGTGGGCCTGTTTCTTCCGACCTCTGGCGCCTTCCCGATCGCCATGGCCGCCAGCTGGCTCTGCGGGCGGACCATCGTTCCGCTCAACTATCTCCTGGCCCGCGATGAACTGGACTACATCATCGATCATTCCGAGATCGACACGGTCGTCACGGCCAGTGCCATGCTCGATCGATTCGGTGACATGCCCTCCGGCATCACCTCGCTCCGAATGGACAAGATGAATGCTCGTGGGCTTCCTCCCATGCGGCGTGCCATCAAGCAGCCCGGATCCCATACGGCGGTCATTCTCTACACGTCCGGTACGTCGGGTCGTCCCAAGGGTGTCATGCTCAGCGGCGACAACCTGATGACGAATGTCGATCAGTGTCGACGATGGGCCGAGTTCACGAGCCGCGACTGTTTTCTCGGTGTATTGCCGCAGTTCCACAGCTTCGGACTCTGCGTCTGCACGATTCTCCCGTTCAGCCTCGGATGCAAGGCCCTGTACACGGCCCAGTTCAGGGTGGTGCGAGTCTTCGATCTGCTTCGGCGATGCCAGCCGACGGCCTTCATGGCGATTCCATCGATGTACAACGCCTTGATCCAGTCGAAGTCGGCCAAGCCCGACGATTTCGATTCACTTCGATACATCGTCTCGGGCGGAGAGCCGTTGCCCGACGCCGTCTATGAAGGATTCGCAGAACGTTTCGGCACGCGAATCTGCGAGGGCTTCGGAATGACGGAGACATCGCCCGTCACCAACTGGACGCTGCCATCGGAGGAGCGTCGCGGTACGGTGGGGCGGAGTCTTGATGGCGTCGAGCAGATCGTCGTCGGGGATGATGGTCGGCAGATGCCTCCGGGTGAAGATGGCGAGCTCTTGATCCGCGGCGGCAACGTCATGCAGGGGTACTACAAGATGCCCGATGAGACGGCCGCTGCCATCACCGATGACGGCTATCTGAGGACAGGGGACATGGCTCGTATCGACGGCGATGGCTACCTCTCCATCACAGGTCGAATCAAGGAGATGCTCATCATCGGCGGTGAAAACGTCTTTCCCAGAGAGATCGAGGAAGTACTCGTTCGTCATCCGTCCGTTTCCGAAGCGGCGGTCATCGGAGTCACTGATCCATCCCGTGGCGAGGTGCCGCTGGCCTTCATCGAAACGGTCGATGGTGCCCAGTTCGATGCAGGTGCCTTGAGAAGCTGGTGTCGTGAATCTCTGGCCGGTTACAAGGTTCCTCGTGAAATACGTCGTCTGGAAGCGCTGCCGAAGAATCCCACCGGCAAGGTTCTCAGGCGAGCGCTCAGTTCTGATACGGAAGGTGTGTCGTGAGTGATTCAATACTATTGAGATTGGCCCATAGCCCGGACCCCGATGATGCGTTCATGTGGTGGCCGCTCGTGGGCATAGACGGCAGCGGTCCCCAGGTCGATACCGGCCGATGGCGATTCGAACTCGTTGCCGAGGACATCGAGCGATTGAATCAGGAGGCCGAAAAGGCCCGTTACGAGATAACAGCCATCAGCTGTGCCCAGTATCCGACCGTTCGGTCACGGTATGCCCTGACAGCCTGCGGCGCATCTCTCGGAGACGGCTATGGGCCTCGCATCGTCTCCAGAGAGCCCATGACGCTCGAGGACTTCATCGCCTCGCCTCCGCGAACGGCGGTACCCGGTGCCAGGACTTCCGCGTTGGCCACGACACGCATGCTGCTTGAAGGCCGAATGCTTCCCAATGAAGTCGTTCCATTCGACCAGATCATCGATGAGGTGGTCGCCGGTCGTTATGAAGCGGGACTCGTCATCCACGAAGGTCAGCTGACCTTTGGTGATGCCGGACTTCATCTGGTCGTCGATCTCGGCGCCTGGTGGAAGCAGAAGACGGGCCTTCCTCTGCCTCTTGGAGGCAATGCGATTCGGCGCGATGTGGAGATGCTTGGTGGGCCCGGGTCCCTCGAGGAGGTGTCGGCGATCCTCCGATCATCCGTCGAGTGGGCGATGGCGCACAAGGATCAGGCCGTCGAATGGGCCTTGAACTGGGGAAGGGGAATCGATCGTTCCATGGCCGAGACCTTCGTCGACATGTACGTCAACAAGTGGACCATCGATGTCGGTGATCAGGGACAGGCTGCCCTGAACGCCTTCTTCGCCGAGACCGGCCGGTTGGGAATCCTCGAATCGGCTGGCGATCTGGACGTTATCGGGCTGGAGGCCTGATGAATCGACTGCGTGTCCCTCGGAATAGGGTCGGCAGATCGATCTCCATTGGTTAAAGTGACGCTACGAATTCCAGGAAACCCCTCGAGGTCAAACACCGATGAATGAAATGCCTGCTGAAACCGCATTGGGATATCGCGTCCCCAGCATCCGACAGTTCAGCGTATTCCTGGAGAACAGAGTCGGTCGTCTGATGGAGGTGCTCACGGCCTTCGATGACGCGGCCGATGTTCAGCTGCATGCGATCGCGGTCATGGAGGCGTCCGACTACGCCGTTGTCCGAACCATCCCCGACAATGCCGATGCGGCTCGACTTCTGCTTCGCAACTCGGGATTGGCTTTCTCGGAGACGGACATTCTCGTCGTCGAGATGAACGAGGATCAGCCGCTTTCCCAGCTGTGTCAGTATCTGCTCAGTGCGGAGATCAACATCCTGTTTCTCTACCCCATCATGAACGACAGCCCCTTGTCGGAAGGTTCACGGGTGGCGATGTGTGTTGATGAGAACGAATTCGCGGGACAGATACTCCTCCGAAAGGGATTCCGTCTCTTCGGTGCGGAGGATCTTCGCTAGGGCGATGCGTTGCCCGGCTGGGATGTCCCGCCGTCCAGCTCGTTCATGACCTGGCTCATTGGCCGCTGCGTGCCCGAGCTGTCGATCACGATTGGATCGATGGGGATCTCAGGTGCGCGAAGTATCTCGACGGACTCCAGGACGGCGCCCTCTCGCATCTCCCGCACCACATCAAGTCCGCTGGTGACACGCCCGAAGACGTTTCGTGTCCCATTGAGGTGTGGAGCCGGAAAATGGTAGAGGCACAACTGGTTCGTGCTGCTGTCGGGATTGGCGGGGTTGTTCATGTACATGGACACGGACCCGGTGAAGAAGTCCCTCGAGTCGTCCTCATCGAGCTCGATGGGTAGCGTGTACGGTGCCGATCGGGACGTTTCTCCGGTAATGGATCGAAAGCCCGTGTGGATTCGCATGAACGGCAGCTGTTCGTAGTCGCCTCTTCTGGCAGTGGCGAGAAAGGCGGCGACCGTGTTGGGCGCCTCTCCGGCGAAGAGCTCCAGTTCCACGGGCTTGCCGTCGATCGTGATCCGCACGAGCGGATTGTCGGTGCTGTTGGTCTGAAGTGTTCGCAGCTTCTGTTCTCGCTGCCAGGCATCCAGTGCCTGCTTGCGAAGAGGGAGCATGAACTTGAGTCTGCGAGCCAGCCCCGGCTTGCTCTCGATCGAGTCGAGATCGATGGAGGACATGATGTCGTAGGCCTCCTGGAAGCGGTGATCGGCATAGAGGCAGTCGGAATGGAGATACGCCACATCGGGTCTCTTGAGCATCTCGGCAGGCATCGTCTTGATGATGTCGGCCGCCGATTTGAACTGATTTGCCGATCGGAGTCCCCTGGCGACGCATAGGAGCACATCGGGATGTTCGGGTGACCACTCGAGAAGCTGTTCCCCGAGATCGGCGGCTGTCCATGGATCGCTCTTCTGCAGGGCAGTGAGGAAGGCGATCGGCCGTTCGGGACTGGCTGCATCGATCATCAGCGTGCGGAACCGTGACTGGATCAGCGAGGGGTCGTGGGTGGTCGCCGTGATGGTCCATGCGTTCCAGAACATCAGTGATGTCGGATTGAGCTCGAGGAGTTCATTCAGGACGTCGAGACTGCGATCGAGCCGGTTGTCGTTGGTGTAGTGGGCCGCCCACTGGAGTCCAGCCTGCACATTCCTCGGATTCATTCTCATGATGGCCCGGAGGGAGGTGTCGAGGCATTCATCGTCTCCAAGTTGGCCACAGAGGCTCGCGGACATGAGCCAGGCGCTCTCATTGTCCGGATGCTCGGCCAGAAACAGCCTGTTCTCCTGGAGAAGTTCCATCATGGCCGACTTCTTGGAGTCACCGACGAGTACGCCCTCGCTGATCTCCTTGAGAATCGTGTTGGCCTTCTCTTCAAGTCGGTCCCAGCGATCGTCTGGGGTTTGCGCCATGGCTGCCAGCAGCAGGGCGAGGCCAACGATCAGGTATCGGCTGGAAATGCGCAGCATGTCTTCTCCGTCTCCCATAGCCGAACCTTGTTCAGCTGGATGCTATGTTCGGATAGTGGATCGACGAGTCTCTGGTGGCAACTGAGCGTGATGTTCTCGACCGTCGGATTGCTGTTGGCGAAGTCGTCGACATCCATGTTCAGATACGTGTGGTCGTACTCATCGATGATGCAGTCATGGACCACACGATCGAGATCCAGAACGGTGAATCCGTAGCCCGGTTGGGAAGGATCTATCGGAACACGTATCTCGACCTCGAGTCGATAGTTGTGTCCATGTCCGTTGGGATTGCAGCATTTGCCGAAGACATCGCGATTCTTCTGTTCATCGAACTCCGGATTATGGAGTCTGTGGGAGGCTGCAAACTGGTACTGCTGAGAGAGCAGATATGTCTTGAGGTCATCCGTCTTCATACTCATACGATAGGTCGGCATGAGATTCCAATCCACCCGTCTGATCCTGGCGGAGATCCTGGCCTGCAATTCGGGCAGGGACGCCTCCAGAATATGGGCCGGATGGTCGCAGCCCTCATGAAGCGCGGTGGCGATGCGTGGAGCCATCACCGCATGGACGGCCTGATCCATGTCGTAGATGCTCTCGACGAATCCGGTGGTTTTCTCGGCGGGACCGTCGCAAGCAAGCGTGATCTCGTAGAAGGCCCCGAGCCCTCTGGTCGTGGAGAACGAGGCATAGGAATTCTTGCTCTTGGCCGGGACCGGTGATCCGGGAGCCAGATAGAGTCTGGTTGTTCTGGTCAACGACAGGGATGGATTCTGTTTCATGGCATGGACACGATAGCCTCGAGGCTATACTCGCGCCCCAGTTGAGCAGGGATCTTTTCATGAATGATTCACGATGGCCCATCATCATCGTCCGGCAAGCCTTCATGGCATCGATCGTGGCATTGGCAGGATGTCAATCCGTCGTTCCCTCGGTGGCGACGTCGCCGACTTCCAGTTCACCCGGGGGCTCGACTGACAAGTGGGTGGAGCTTCAGCCGGGGTTGATGGTGCGTCCCTCGGCAATGGAGGTCCAGTTGGAGGCGAGGATCTGTCTTGATGCCGGCTGGCTCGAGCAGATCATGTGCGCTCCGGGCACGCGTGAACACGAATCGATCATGGTGACCGACATTCCTCCTTCGGCGATACATGCCGCTTTGCTGGCGGCTGGCATGCAGCCGGGCAGTCCCGGTTTCTGGCGAGAACAGGATGGAGACATCATCGAGATGCCGCCGACGGGTTCTCGGGTCGAGGTTCTCGTGGCCGTCGATGGATCCAGCCAGTGGCAGTCGGTCAAGTCATGGATCGAGTCCG
>DEYM01000038.1:17370-23927 GCA_002364555.1 Phycisphaerales bacterium UBA3158
GAGGTGCCGGCAGGGTATTCACGCTACGAGGCCGATCTGTCGGGATCGATCATCGGACTGGTCACCTTCGGTGACGAGACCATCGGTCTGAGCCGGATCATCCCGGATCAGGTGGCGTTCGAACCGGCTCAGTGGAGAGTGGCAGAGCGTCGGGTTCCGGCAATCGGAACAAGCGTTCGAGTACTTGTGAGATCAGCTGATCGTTGAGAGCGAGTCGGGGGCTTCATGCGCTCGCCGACGAGCTCCGCAAAGGGCCAATGCGATCGCATCGGCCACGTCGGGCGGATCGGGTACGTGGCTGAGGCCCATCTGGGCCGCCACACTGGCCTGCACCTGGGATTTGCGGGCGTGTCCACGTCCCGTGATGGCTTTCTTGACTTCCGTTGCCGTGTATTCCTGAATCGGCAGCCCACGTCTGCCGCCGCAAAGCAGGATCACACCGCGGGCATGCCCCATCAGAATGGCTGTTCTGGCTCGATGCACATGTGAGAAGATCTGTTCGACGATCATCAGATCGGGGTTGAGTTCCTTGATGACCGCCTCGAGATCATGTTCCAGGGCCGCCAGTCGACTCGCCAGGGATTCCTTGCGATTGAGTCGAAGGACGCCTCCTTCGACAAGTGCCGGTTCATCCATGCCAGGCAGCCATTCGATGCAGCCATAGCCTGTCAGATGAAGTCCGGGATCGATGCCGAGGTAACGCATGTGTATCTGCTATCGGCTCCCGGGCTTGGTTGTCTGGACTTGTCGCATCAGTTCGTCGGAGGCGACGTTGCCATCATGCAGGCGAAGTACCCGATCGCATCGGTCGGCGACCCCTTCATCATGGGTGACCATGATGATCGTGAGTCCCTCTGCATGGAGTTCATCGAGCAGATTGAGGATCGACTGACCTGTGGCGGAATCGAGATTGCCGGTTGGTTCATCCGCCAGGAGAATCGATGGTTCGCCGACGAGGGCCCGGGCGACGGCCACTCTCTGCTGCTGACCTCCGGAAAGCTGGCTTGGTCGATGTCCCAATCGGTCGCCAAGACCGACACGGTCAAGCATCTTGATCGATCGTTCATGCCGTTCGATTCGCGGCGTCCCTCTGTAGAAGAGAGGTACTTCGACGTTTTCGCCAATCGTCAATTCGGGAATCAGATTGAAGGACTGGAATACGAATCCGATCTTTCTTCCTCTGGCCTGACTCAGTTCCTCGTCGTTCAGTGAGGCCACATCGTCGCCGTCGAGGAAATACTGACCTTCGGTTGGTCGGTCCAGCGCTCCGAGAAGATTCATCAAGGTGCTCTTGCCAGAACCCGAGGCACCCATGATGCCCAGATACTGCCCATGTGGAATGGCGAGTTGGATCGGTCTCAGGGCATTGACCAGTACGGAGCCGTCCGGCCTGAAGTAGGTCTTGGACAGGCCCTTGAGCTCGATGACATTCTGTGTGGGGTCGATTCCGTTGGTCATGTTCCCATGATACGACCATGAGCCCGGGAGCCTACACTGGGATCCATGATTCGACCGTCTCGTGAACTCTTTCTTGAGCTGGCCCGCGACCATGATGTGGTTCCAATCGCTCGTCGCCTGATGACTGATCAGCTGACGCCGGTTCTGGCCTATCGAAGACTGGTCTCCGATGATCGGAGACTGGATTCGAGTTTTCTGCTGGAATCGGTAGAGGTCGGGGGGCAGGTCGGTCGTTTTTCATTGATGGGTACCAAGCCGGCGATCGAGGTGACCGTTCATGGCAATGAGGTGAAGACCTTTGTCGGGCCCGATCGAAGCATGACGGTCGAGACGGTGGCCAATCCGCTCGGTGTTCCTCGTCGCCTGGTCGAGGATTGGCGAGTGGCCAGTCTTGAGTCCGAACCGGGCGAAGCCATGCCTCGTTTTCTCGGAGGCTGGTGCGGTCATATCGGCTACGACGCGGCACGCTGGTTGGAGCCCGATTCATTGCCTCTGGCGGAGGCACCGGCCGATGATCGAGATCTCCCCGACATGCATCTTGGTCTCTATCGGGAGATCGTCGTCATCGATCACGTCTCGAAGCTCCTGCATGTGATCGTCCATGTCGATGTTCGCGAGCATGAATCGGCCGAGCAGGCCTGGTCCCATGGTGATCGCGTCATGGATGATCTGGTCGATCGTCTGCAGTCAACGCGAGTCAATCTGCCTGCGGGATCAGTCGATCTCGATACGGCGGCCGCTCCCGGGATTCCATCCAGCTCGACCATGGATCGGGACATGTTCAAGTCGATCGTGGAGAAATGCCAGGCGTACATCCGAGCGGGCGACGTCTTCCAGGTGGTGCCCTCCCAGCGGATGGAGCGGCACACGCAGGTCGATCCATTTGCGATCTATCGCGCACTGAGGATCGTGAATCCCAGTCCGTACATGATCTACATGCAGAGTCCGGAACTGGTGCTGGTGGCCTCATCGCCCGAAATCCTCTGTCGTGTCGAGGGTGATCGAGTGACCAGCAGACCACTGGCGGGTACTCGAAGACGTTCGTCCGACGCCGATGATGATCTGCGTCTGGAGCAGGAGCTTCTGGCGGATGAGAAGGAACGGGCCGAGCATGCCATGCTCGTCGATCTGGCGAGGAACGATCTGGGTACCGTGTGCGAAGTCGGATCGGTCCAGGTCACTCGATTGATGGAAGTCGAGCGGTACAGTCATGTGATGCATCTGAGTTCGACGGTCGAGGGTGTTCTCAGATCCGACTGCGATGCCTGGGACGCCCTTCATCACGTCATGCCAGTGGGGACCGTCAGCGGAGCCCCCAAGATTCGCGCCATGCAGATCATCGACGAGGTCGAGCCGGTTCGACGCGGCCCCTATGCGGGGGGGATGGGGTTCATCGATCTCCATGGCGATCTGGACATCGCGATCTCACTTCGGACAATGGTCATCCCCAGTCCGGATCAGGTCGGCGATGGTTGGGACGTCCACCTGCAGGCAGGCGCCGGAGTCGTCCTGGATTCGGATCCCGACCGGGAGTACGAGGAGACTCTGGGCAAGGCCGCGGCATTGGCCAGGGCCATTGATCTGGCCGAGTCGGCCTTTGGTGATCCGGACTGTCCCGGTGAAGGCCGTGTTGTTCAGTCCTGACCGGGGTTCAGAAGATCCTGATCCCGCATGGCCTTCAGCAGACTGTCCAGATGTTCTCGAATGCCTTCATGGCCTCGATCGATTTTCACGCCCAGTTCATCACCGAGCGTGTCCTTCGTGAAGCTGTTCTTCGAGCTGGTGGGGCTGTCCAGATCGACCGTCGCCTCGACACCAAGCAGATCAGCCGACATGAGTCCCCAATCGGCCCATCTCGCGTAGCAGTCGGCCAGGTGATAGATGCCCGCGGAGGCCTTGGGTCGTTCCAGTCCTGCCGCCACGCAGGCGGCCACATCGTCGACATGGATGAACTTGCCGCCACCGGAGCGTTCGTATGAATGCTTGTTCGCGATGTCCCTGAGGACCGGGAAACCGATCGATCGCTTGATCCTAGGATCGAGCCCGTAGACCGCAGCGGGCCGCAGCGACGTGAACGTCAGATCCTTGGTGGTGTGAAGTGCCCAGAGGTGTGCCTCGAGACTGGCCTTCAAGGCACCGTAGTAGTTGCCTGGTCGGGTGGGGTGGAGATCGTCCACCTTGCCATTCCATCGATCGCTCATGTGATGGTGCACGGCGACCGAGCTGATGTACACGATTGGAATGCCCTGGTTGGCGGCCTTCTCGAAGAGTTGCAGCGAGGCCACCAGATTGCTCTGGAGATGCTTGTCGAATGATTCGTTCTTGAGGATCTTCCAATCGACGCTGTTGTGCACGAGTGCATCCGCGTTGTCGAGGAGAGTCGTCAGATCGTCCGTCGAATCGTGCGAGCCGACGACGGCGCGATCCATGAACGGGTCGACGTGGTCCCGGAGGCTGGTGGCTCTCACGAGTCCCTGGACCTGGTGGCCGTCCTGATGAAGCCGCCGGCAGATGGCGGCACCGATGAAGCCTGAAGCGCCTGTTAGTGCAATTCTCATGCTCCTACTGTAGCGTGGACCGGCCTTCTTCGACCGAGGCGGGAACCATCTACAATGTCAGCCGCTCATGATCCGAGGTCTCGCATATGGAGTCTTCGACTGTCCAAGGTCCGCCAATCATCCCGTCTGCGTTTGATCATTCTCGTGTCGATCGCCTGCATTCTCCTTGTGGGTGCGGTGGTGACATGGGTCCTGCTGCGCCCCAACGTCATGGCCTCCTTCGCCGCCGATGCGATCGAGGAGCTCCTTGGCGGCGAGGTGACCTTCGAGGAGGCCCAGTGGATCGGATCCGATCTTCTGGAGATCCAGGGATTCGAATTGAGGGCACCAGGGCTTCCGGGACCGGAAGGTCTGATCGCGAGCATCGGCTCGCTGGTTCTCAAACTGGATCCATCCGGCCTGTGGAGCGGCGACGTCCTTCGTGACGTGACCATCGACAGTGCTCTTCTGAGAATTGCCGAGGATCGAACCAACCAATGGTCGTACAACCTGGACAGGCTGGACTCGACGGCCGAGGGGGGTGGCGATGCCAGTCTGCCTGACGTGGCCATCACCGGTATCCGACTCGAGATGGGGACCTTCGATCCATCGACCCCCGACAGTTGGGAGATCGTCGGATCGGCCGGCTTCATCGGCATGGCTGGAAACGATCCGTCGACGGATGAATTCAGATTCGAACTGACGAAGCTCAACAGCGATGAGGATGATGAGTTCGTCACCGTGATAGGCGGCATCGACAGTTCCCGTGATCGTCTCTCGCTTCAGGTCGATGGTGTGTCCCTGACGGAGCAGCTCCGGAGCCTGATGCCTGCGATGAAGGTCCAGGAGATCTGGGATGCGTTCGATCTCCAGGGTTCTCTTGGACTCATCGATGCCGTCTTCGAACGCGGGAGTTCTCCCCAGATGTCCCTGGCGCTCGAGGACGTGAACCTCATCCTGCCTCCCGATCTCTTTGATGAGGATCCATGGTCGCACTACCGCGCCGGCGAGATCACCGAGGTCGCCGCTTCACCGAGGTTGCATGTCAACAAGGGGGCTATTCGTTTCACGGGCGATTCTTTTCATCTCGAGGATCTGGACGGCTATCTCCTCGGTCAGGAGGGCGTTCACGATGTCACCTCGGTTCCCTATGTGATCAATCTGGATGTTGAATCGCTTCCGCAGATGGATGCGATCGGCAAGGTCGATGATCTGCAGTCCATTCTCGAACGAACGCCCTTCAGTCTGGAGATCTCGACCGAGGGATTCCATTTCGAGGAGGGTGGAGGTGCGGATCTTCCGGGCGAAGTGGCCGAGATATTCGACCTCTTCGGAGTCGAGGTCTGCACGGTCGATATCACGCTTCGATTCTCGCGAGCAGAGTCCGAGTCCGCTTCTGCTCCGGCCCGGCCGGTCACGTTCACAGGCGAGATGACCATCGACAAGGCCGCCGGGGCTTTCAGGCGATTCGCGTATCCGCTTCACAATCTCAGGGCCGAGATCGAATTCGACGACGCGACGATCTATCTCAACAGCCTTGTGGCCAACGGCTCGGGAGAGAGCGTCGTGATGATGCGCGGAGAGGTGTCCTCCGTCGCGCAGCCGAGCGTGGACATGCATCTGGAATCAATCAATCTGCCGCTCGATGCGGCCTTGATCGATGCCATGCCACGCGGTGCCAAGAAGATGATGCGGTCGCTCTTCGGCAAGCATGGTGGTACGACGACCGTGCCACCCAATGGATACGTCGGAGATCATGAGCTGGTGGAGCTCGACCTCGACCTCCATCGCGAAGAGGGCGATGGCAAGGAGACGTTCCTGTCGGGCTACATCAACTTCGAAGAACTGAAGATCACGGCAGACGATTTTCCGTATCCAATCGATCTCGCGGCAGGTCGGATTCACTGGCATGACAGTCGGCTCGATCTTGAGAACACGACTGGTGACGGGCCTGTGGAGATGCTGACCCACGGAGGTGGAGTCGGGACGATTCAAGGCAACATACGTCTGCCTGAGATCGATCGGAAGGCGACTGGTGAGCTGGATCTCGTCGTTCGTGGGGACACGATCAACGAGGAACTGCTCGAGGCGCTCGACGAGCTGGCTCCCGAGGAAGTGGAGATCCTGAGGAATCTCGGCCTCGAGGGCACGCTCGACTACGCCGGCAAGGTGTCGATCGTCACGGGTGGCGGCACGGGCTACGACCTCGTGATGATGCTCGAGGATGGAAGTGTCGAGCCCCTCGACGCGTTGGCCTCCAACTTCGGCCTGTCGGGGCCGGTGTGGCCCGAGGATTTCAGGCTTGAGAACATGGACGCCTCGATGATCGTCAGGCGTGGCCAGGTGCTCATCGAGTCGATGAGCGGTCGTAACGAGCTGACTTCCATGGAACTCGAGGGGCACATCAAGTCGCGTCCGGTTCCGGATCTGGATCTGTCGCTTGTGATCGATCGCCTTCCCCTGAGTGAGCGAGCGATCGAATCAGGTGTCCTGTTCGCGTCCAGCGAACAGGAGACCGTTCGCGAGATCTGGAACAAGTGGAACGGTCGGGGGACGATTTCA
>DEYM01000111.1 GCA_002364555.1 Phycisphaerales bacterium UBA3158
GCGGCAGGCTTGATGAGCATGCCGGCCACTTCAAGTGGAATCATCATCGGCATCAACGCCAGAGGAGCCCCGCCGGTCAGATGGGACAGATATCCCTTGACGCCCAGTGAACGGAAGCCCTGATACTGGATGGCCATGAAGGCGACACAGGCCAATCCAAGCGTGACACCCAGGTTGGCTGTCGCTGTTCCTCCGAAGACGGCCCAGACCTTCTGTCCTTCGACAGGAGGACCGACGGCATGCTGCACATCGAGGAATGGGATCAGACCCATCAAGTTGCAGGTCAGGATGAAGAAGAAGAGCGAAAGCAGGAGAGGAGCGAATTTTCGCGTCTCTTCCTTGAGCGTTGGACGAATCGTGTTCTCCACGAGAAAGAGTGTGAAGACCTCCACCAGCTGGGCGACTCGCCCCTTGGTGAGGTATCGATACATTCCTTCGCCTTCGTCGCCTGTCGAGATCGACTTGGCGGCACGAAGAAGAACAAGCAGTGCGATGATTGCAGCCACAGTGAGTGTGACCACATGGATCGTGAATGTTTCCCCGGCAAAGATCACGGTGTCTTCAAGACCTGTAATCGGTCTGTCCAGCACGTGATGGGTCGGGTTGGATGAAGCCAGAAACGGAAGCATGGTCTGTGTAATTCCGGGGAAACTAGCTGTTTGTCGTAGTCGTCTTGACGGGTGACAAACTGGTTAGGAAACGGGCAATAACGACGGTCTCAAGTACCAGGATCGTTGCGATGGGGAGGAAAGCGGAAATCACCATTGCTTTCGGGGCCATCAGAGCCGCGGAGTATAGCAATAGCGACAGTCCGGTGATGAGTATCAGGCGGACCAGAGATGAACCCAGAAGGATCATCGCCCAGGTTCCGACTGCTCTTGGGGTCCAGGGGGTGATCGCGAGAGTGCAGGCAACTGCCACACAGATGACCAGAGCGATTTCCAGAAGTCCCGGAAGTATCAGATCTGGCCCAAATCCGCCGATAATAAGGCCTAGTACCCATAATCCAGCGGCAACCGCTCCGGCAAGAACCTGTCCAATGACGATTTTTTTGGTCGGGAGGGGGGTTACTGGCTGATGAGCAGTGGCTGTGGATGTATTCATGGCTTGTTTTCCAAACGTGATTCCTTCCTTATAGAGGAAGATTTGTGCTGGTTGGTGAGCCTTCGGCTCTCCTTCAAGGCACTGCGAACGAAGCTGGTAATCCCAACAGCGATGCCAACAAGCCCCCCGATGAGCAGAAAAATCCGATCCGTGCCGAAATACCAGTCCACACCCCATCCAATCAGGGTGGCCGCGGCCACTTCGGAGACAGACTGCCAGATCAGGCTGGCTGCCCGCATGGAATGGCCAATGTCTGGCTGGGTCCCGGGGGGCATTGGGCGGGGTGATGGCATTGGTGATTCGGCTCCGGCTGAATTCGGGAACGGTTACAGCCTAACGAGGCGGGAAGATTGACGCGAAATGTTCGCAGACGGTGTTGAAGGAGCTAATATGAAGCATCATGTCCTCCTCAGAACACAAATTCATAGATGTCAATCCCAAGGCCTTCAACTCGGCCGAACGCCTCTTTCTGCCCGCTGTCTTCAAGGGCCTGGGAACGACCCTCCGGCATTGCCTTGGAAACATGGGCCGTGATGGCAAGAACAAGAAGAACATCCATGTCGTCCAGTATCCCGAGGAGAAGCGTGACGATCGTGATGTGCTCGAAGGGGGTCAGTACAAGAAGACCTTTCGAGGCGTCCATCGGTTGAATCGCGACGAGGATGGACGAGTCCGATGCGTGGCATGCTTCATGTGCGCGACGGCCTGTCCGGCCAACTGCATTCACATCGTCGGCGAGGAATCCCCTTGGGAGGATCGTGAGAAGTATCCCAAGCAGTTCGATATCGACGAGCTCAGATGCATCTTCTGCGGAATGTGTGAAGAGGCATGCCCAGTGGATGCAATCGAATTGACACCTCGATACGAGGTGGTCGGACTCACTCGGAACGAGATGGTCTTCGACAAGGCCAAGCTTCTCGAGGTCTATGATCAGACGGTCGATGAAAAGCCCATGTGATCAACGGATCAGCGGCCCGTCCAGAATCGTGGCTGGAAGAGTGCGAAGACCGCGAACAGCTCGAGTCTTCCGACCAGCATCAGAAAACACATGAACAGCTTGCTGCCGTCTGAGAACCAAGCATAATCCTCGATGGCGCCCACCTGATTCAAGCCTGGCCCAACCGTGCAGAGCGTCGCCAGACTGGCAGTCGCGGACGTCACGAATCCACATTGGTCCTGCTCGAGAATCTGGATGATGATCGCACCCAGGGCGAACAGCAGCACGATTGTGAACGTGTAGGTCACGGCGCCGATCATCTGTTCGGGCTCCAATGCCTGCTTGGAAATCCGAATGGGACGAACGACGGCCGGATTGGTGACGCGGGTGAGCTGATGCCAGATGACACGTAGCGTGATCCATATCCGAACGACCTTGATGCCGCCCGCGGTCGACCCGGCGCAGCCGCCTATGAACATGACGGCGATGATCACCGACTTGGCCACGAATGGCCACACGTTGTAATCGACCGTGGTGAAGCCGGTGGTGCTCTGCTGGGAAACGACCGTGAAAACACCTTCCAAAGTGGCGTTTCCGGCCGTTATGGTTGCCTGTGTGTCGTCGATGTAGAACATCGTGCCGCCATTGACCAGAAGGCTGGCTACCACGATGCCGCATCCGATGAAGAGGATTGAAAGGTAGACGCGAAGTTCGGTGTCAGCCCAGAGCTTCTTCCATTGACGACGCATGATCATGTGAAGCACGCCGAAGTTCGTGCCCGCGAGCACCATGAAGACGATGACGATTATCTGGATTCCAACCGTCTCGGGACCTGCCATGCTTCGGCCTCGAGTCGAGAAACCACCTGTCGCAAGAGTCGTGAAGGTGTGACAGAAGGAATCGAACACGCCCATGCCGGCAATCAGCAGACAGATGACCTGCAGTGCGGTCAGGACCAGATACATCGTCCAGAGTCGTCTGGCCGTATCTCTCATCGTCGGCCTGACGCCCTCGGCATCGGGCCCGGGCGCCTCGAAGCGAAACATCCGCTTGGCAGTAACACCCGTGTTGGGAAGCAGCGCGACGAGCAGGACGAGAATGCCCAGACCACCAAGCCACTGTGAAAGCGATCTCCAGAAGAGAAGGGTCGACGGAAGCGCCTCGATGTCGAGCAGTACCGTGGCGCCGGTGGTGCTCAGTCCGCTCATCGACTCGAAGTAGCAGTCGATGAGTGATCGGAAGGGATGATTGGCCGGGGATGCATCGTCGATGTGGGCCCAGAACAGATAGGGGAGTGCCACGAACACGGCCCCGACGATCCAGGAAGCCGAGACGAGCAGCAGGGCGTCGCGTCTACCGAGCCGCTGACCGGATTCGACTCCTTCGACCTGCCCTCTGATCAAGGTACGACGGATGTCCCTGGGCCCCAGAGTGAGCAACCAGGTGGTCAGTCCGATGATCAGGGCACAGCCACTGCTCAGAAGCAGCGCCTTTTCGGCGTAGTCCTCATCGAGTCCCTCTTCAAATGGAACCAGAAGAGCCCATCCCCCGATAGCCAGGAGAATGAGACCCATGAGTGTGATGACCTTGCTGAGTTGTCCCAGGACTACTCTTGAATTCATAGTTCAATCATCCCGCATCGAAGATCTTGCGGAGTTGTTTTTCCTGCCCTTTTTCGCAGGCCACCAGTATGTGTCTTCCAGCGGTCAGCACATCATCGGCTACGGGCACATGTCCCTGTTCTGATTCATCCTCGACGACAGCGACGATGAGATTCATGTCGGGTTTGATCTGGCGAAGACTCTGATCAGCCAGTGTGGATTTCTTGCCTATGCGTATTCGAACCAGTTCGAGCCCTGACGAGTCCTCTCCGAGGGCTGCGACTCTCTCGAACGGTGAATTCGATATGAAGTGAATGATGTCCTCCATGGCGGAGGTCCAGGGATTGAATGCCTTGGTCACACCGAGTTGTTCAAGAAGCGGTTCAAGTTGACCCCGGTGGGTCATCGTGAGAATCATGGGAATACCCGCTTTTCGTGCAATGGCGCTGCCCAGCATGTTCTCATCGTCATCACCCATGGCCAGGAAGGCGTCCATCTTGTCGAGTCCCTGATCCTCGAAGATCGATGGTGCGGTCAGGTCCGCATTGATGACGGTGACCCAATCGAGCTTTTCGGCCAGTTCGGTCGAGCGTTCCGGATCCGCTTCGAACAGATGGATTATCGAGGAGCGGTTCCTGAGCGATCTGCACAGCCAGACCGAAGCAGCTGAACCTCCGAAGACGGCGATCTTGAGCTGTCGACCGTGATGGGCGGTGAAGACCCCGTCGAGATCGTCGAAGTGATCGACATCGACCACGACGGTGACGCGATCCCCGATCTTGAATCGGGTATCGGCTGTCGGCAATCTCCATTTGTCATCCCGGCAGATGGCGACCACGCGTGACGCCTTGGGCATGGAGATGTCCCGTAGCTTCATGCCTGTTGCCGAGCCCTTTGCATCCACCGGAAACGCCTGTATTTCAACGGTTCCTCGGGCTACTCGCGATACGGCCAGCGCTGCTGGATTGGCCAGTCGCGCAGCCATCGCTCTGGCCGTCGCCCGGTCCGGAGAGAAGAGTCTGTCAACCGAGAACAAGGTTGCGTAGTCCATCGATTCGCTGCCGAGGTAGAGGGAATGATCCACTCTTGCGAGTGTTCTTCCGGCGCCCAGGGAAGCCGCCACGGTTGTACAGACGAGGTTGACTTCGTCGATTCCGGTAACGGCAATGACGGCATCGGCCTGAGCTGCACCGGCTGCTCGAAGAGATTGTGCAGAGCTGGCGACTCCATTGAGCGTTCTGATATCGAGGTGCTCCTCCAGATAGCTCAACCGCTTGGCATCCGTATCGATGACCGTCACGTTGTCACCGCGTTTGGCGAGGACTTCAGCAGCCTCCGAGCCGATCTCACCACCGCCGCAGATAATTATGTCCATGGAGATGTTCGCCTCTTTGTGATCGTCGGAATACTCATCTCTGTCGAGGCACCAGTCTACTCAAATGACAATTCGAACCCGTGTTGAGTCCGGGCATTCGATGTTGTCTCAGATCAACACTGTTCATTTTAGACATCGTCTTGTGGGGTGTTGCTGCCCCGTGAAGCGGCTTCATGGCCTTGGCGCGGTATTTGTATGTCTTAAGGCAGCTTGGAAGGGAGACTAGTCATGAATGGTAAGCCAATGAGACATCTGGGCCTAGTAATGAAGAGTGGCGGTGTGGGGGTCCTGGTATGTCTGTTCTCTGGTTGCAGCAGCCCCGAGTCGATTGCCCGTGCTCCACGGAAGATGGACCAGGCGGTGCCCACCTCCTCGCTGGTCATGCCCTCTGCCCGGACTCTGGAGGTCCTTGGTCCGCAGGGGCTCATATCCGATGAAATGCATGTGATGAATACACGCAAGGACATGCTCCTGGGAGCGGATCTGCCGCCAGTGGCCGTACCGGTCAACTTGTCCCAGGTCTATATTCGTGACCAGCAGTGGATTTTGAATGGTCGACCGTGGGAAAACTACATGCAGACGACGAGATCACTCCAGCTGAAAAGCCGGTAGAGCCATAAGGGGAGAAATTTCAGCTGTTTGCCTGATTTTGGTGTCTCCAGTGGCCTTGACGGCCTGTCCTCAGATCTCCATACTGGAAACGTGGAGTTTCCTGGGGGGAAATGAATCAGATGGGGTCCTTGGACCAGACTCATTCCCTTGGGCATTTCACTTGTTGAACTGATTGGCTTCCGACGGACTAGTCCAGAGGAAACTTTGATCACAGTTCAGGGGAATTACGGCTGTCTTCTGGCAGCTGCTCAAATCTTGGGAGAGGCATGGTCATGAATGAAGCTGAGAAGACAACCACCACCAAGAAAGACCTCATTGACCGCATCGCCGAGGAAACGAACCAGAAACGCACCGTCGTGAAGATGACTGTGCAGAGTTTCCTCGACAACGTCATCAAGGAACTTGGGGACGGTCGCCGTCTCGAGTTTCGTGACTTCGGTGTCTTCGAGATACGAGAGCGAGCCGCAAGAGTCGCTCAGAACCCCAGAACACTGGAACGTGTGCCGGTCCCGGCCAAGAAGACAGTCAAGTTCAAGATCGGTCGTCTGATGCGTGAAGCACTCGACACGGTCGAACTGGAATCCTAGATCCCAGCCCTTCATCCCAATCCTGGTAGCGGATCCATGCCATCCGAACGCCGTGATTCTGTCCACAACTCACCAAGGTCCGAAATGTGCCTGTGTGGTTCGGGGTGGCCGTGGATATCCTCCATCAGTTCGCCCTGGCGAAAACTTCAACTGAGTACTCGTATTGAATGTCAGGGTGTGTATTGTGGAGAGAGCTCCCAACCGGAGCAATGGTCAATCGCGTGAGCAGAATTCAAGAACATAAGAAGGTTTCAGGTAAGGAACACCAGTCGTTCGGCTCATTGCTGGACAAGGGGCCGCCTGTCGCCATTGAAGCCGAGGCAAGTCTGCTTGGCTCGATCCTCATCGATCCTGAAGTCTGTGGAGAAGTGCTCCAGATCGTCCGCTCACCGGAGGATTTCTTTCGCCAGCAGCATGGCGAGGTCTATCGAGTCATCTGCGAGCTCTATGACCGTCACAACACCTTGGACATCGTTCAGCTTCAGCAGCTTCTGAAGGACAGAGACGCTCTGAAGCCCATTGGCGGAGTGGATTTCCTGGTCGAGCTTGCCGAATGCGTGCCGGATGCGGCCAGTGCCATGCACTACGCTCGACTGGTTCGCGAGAAGGCGATGATCCGACAGTTGATCGGCGCTGCTGGGGAGATTCTTCGCGATGCCCATGATCGGCCCGAATCAGCCTCCGCGCTTCTGGATGATGCGGAGCGAAAGATCTTCAGGATTGCCGAGCAGTCTGAAAGTCGGCAGATACTCGGGTTGGCGGAACTGATCACCGAGGCCATTCAACTCATCGAACAACAGGAAGGCCAGTCCCTCACGGGAACGGCCTCCGGGTACACCGATCTGGATGAGATGACCGGCGGCATGCAGCCCGGCGAGCTGCTGATCCTGGCGGCCAGACCATCCATGGGCAAGACCGCTCTGGCATTGAACATCGCGGAGAACATCGCCATCCGCAGTGAACCCGTCGGCATGTTCAGTCTTGAGATGTCGTCAAATCAGATCGTCCAACGTCTTCTTTCCGCACGAAGTGGTGTCAGCGGTCGAAATCTTCGACGCAATGCGCTGAAGGATCGTGATTTCCAGGCACTGTTCGCGGCTTGCGATGAACTCCGAAACGCTCCGATCTACATCGACGATACGCCGGGACTCACGCTCATGCAGCTGAGAGCCAAGGCTCGTCGAATGAAGCAGAAGTACGACATCAAGGCATTGTTCATCGACTATCTCCAGCTCATGACCAGTGGAAACAGATCGGAATCCCGCCAGCAGGAGGTTTCCGAATTGAGTCGAGGCGTCAAGGCGCTTGCCAGGGAACTCAGCATCCCGATCATCGCATTGAGTCAGTTGAATCGCGCCGCCGAGCAGAGGGAAGGTCATCGTCCACGGATGAGCGACCTCCGGGAATCTGGTTCGATCGAACAGGATGCCGACGTCGTGATGATGTTGCACCGCGAGGAATACTTCCATCGCGATGAGGAATGGATCGAAGCCAATCCCGACAAGAAGGGGCTTGCCGAACTGATCCTCACCAAACAGCGAAATGGACCGACCGGTACCGTGAAGCTGGCCTGGAACGATTCGACAACGAGATTCCGGGACTACTCCCACAGGCCTGAACCATCGGGGATGGTGGAGGGTGGATCAGATCTGCCGATCTGATTCCGTGACTCGCTGATTCATCTCATGATGCTGAACGTGATGGCGGCGGCCCAGACGACCAGAAGCAGTACGCCCTCGGGTCTGGCGATGCGTCGGCCAGTGATCGCCAATGGAAGAAGGCACAGCGTCAGGCCGGCCATGATGAACAGGTCGATCATGCCTCCGGATTCCGGAAGGATCACCGGGGAAACGATGCTTGTGGTGCCCAGAACCAGTGAGAGATTGAAGATGTTGGATCCGATCACTGTTCCAATAGCCAGACTGGGCACACCTTTTCGAGCGGCCACCACGGAGGTCACGATTTCAGGAAGACTCGTGGCGACGGCAACGATCGAGAGCCCGATGACGGCTTCCGAGAGGCCCATCCATCGAGCGAGACTCACGGCGCCCATTTCAGTCGAACGTCCGCCGGCGATCAGGAGCACGAGTCCTCCGAGGACGAGAAGAACGCTTGGAAGAAGATCCCTCGAGGGGATCTCGTCGACGTCCTCGTTCTCATCCTTGATTCGTTGATCTCTCTGCCAGAGCAGGATCGTCAATGGGACGCAGCAAAGAAGAAGTATGCCCGACCAGCGTTGATAGCTGGGACTGTTTTCCGGGCTATCACCCATCCATGGAAGTGCCACGGCGATCAGCGTCAGCAAGATCAACCAGGGAATCCCACCCAGTTTCAAGGTGGCACGGGGGATGGGTATTGGTGCGACCAGGGCGGTTAGGCCAAGAACCAACGCGATATTGGCGATGTTGGAACCGATCACATTGCCGAAAGCGAGACCGGTTTCACCGCCTGCGGCCGCGATGACGTTCAAGGCCAGCTCCGGGGCACTGGTGCCAAGTGCGACGATCGTCAGGCCTATCATCAGTGTTGACATGCCCAGCCGCTTGGCCACGGAGACGGCTCCGCTGACGAGGAGATGCCCTCCGAAGACAAGTCCCACGACCCCCACAGCAACCAGCACCGAGGCCAGTTGCCAGGAGATTGTCGAATCGTCAGAAGTATCCAGAAGCGCAATCATGTGATTTGGCCGATTGTAAGGGACGGACTATTCAGAGACCTCGAACCGTACCTTGTTCCGATAGTACAGACGTAATGGAGTGATTCAGCCCAATCATGACTGCCCCCTTGGACAGAGAACGCCTGAGCATAGTGCTCCACGCTGCTATCGGTGGTGATGAGGCTGCATGGTCAAGGATTGTCAATGACTTTTCTCCGCAGGTCTTCAGGGTTGTCCTGGCTCAATGTCGAGATCCGGAGCTGGCTGAAGAGGTTACCCAGTCGACCTTCTGCACCGTGGTCAACAAGCTTTCGGACTACACGGAGTTGGGTAAATTCGAATCATGGCTCTTCCGAATTGCCTTGAATCGTCTTCGAGATGAAATGAGGCGACGTTCTCGACAGGCTCTACCCATGGCTGATGACACGCTTCGGGCCGTGGCGCCTGCTCAGGAGGTGTCTGTTTCTGCAACCGAAGGGCAGGAGGTTCTGAAAGGGCTTCATCTGGCCATGTCGGAACTTCCTGAGCCGGAACAGCAGGTGCTTCATCTGAGACATGTGGCTCAAATGAGTTTCAAGGCCATCGCGGATGTCCTTGATGAACCGATGGGAACCGTTTTAGCCAGGCATTTTCGGGCCATCAAGCGGTTGAGAGAGCGTTTAGGCTCACCTGATGGGAGAGATCTGAGGGAATGATTTTTCATCCAAATAATTTGGAATCAGTGCAATTTGTCCGGCTTGAAGCCGTTCTAGGAGTGACAACATGATGTTCTCTTCACGAAATCAACCCGATATCCGACCTGATGGACCCGATCCACTGGGCTCAGAGTATGGTCCTGCCGACCGTGACCTCGACATGGCAATCGGGGAGTCATTGCGGCAATTGCCTGTCCCTGAAGGGCTTGCATCGAGAATTACGCAAGTTTCACTGGAGCAGCATCGCCTGCAGGCTCGAATGAGCCTGTCAACGGCGAGGCCTTCGTTGATGATCAAGCGCATGGCGCTGGCGGCCTGTGTCGGGATCGTTTTTCTGGCCGCCTTCTGGCTTACCGGGCCAGGACTCTCTCCGACCACGACCACGACCACGAACTTCGCCTTGGCCGATCTCCCGGAGGTCGATTCCGGCATGTACCTGTCCTACATGGACGATTCTGGGTTGCTTGCTTCCCATGATCTGAAGTGGACATCCGCCCATGATGAATTGCTCAACATCCTCGAAGCCGAGCAGGACTCGGATTCATGGGGATATCTCGCTCTGGAGCTCCGCTGATGCAGACTCGATACACAATGGCAATGAGTTGGCTACTTGTCCTGGCGTGCGTTGCATTCACGCTCAATTCCGGAACATCAGTCACCCGGGCATCGTCCTCCGATGATCTGAGGACCATTCTCTCGATGGCCAACATGGTGACGGGCCAGTCTGGCAGCAGCCAGCTGATCCAGCAGATGAACTCCCCGGTTCAGTCTCCCTCCCAGGTGGCGACTCCCGGTTCCGTCGACTCCGCACGCAGCAACATCGATCGCTATCTGGATGTTGCATCGAGAATAGATCCACGGCTTGGTCAGGTGCTGCAGAGAAGCTGCTCCGATCAGGGGCAGGATCCAGTCGAGTTGGAGAAAATGATCCGCCGCTATGGCCATGGACTCGTCGCGCTGGCGGAACTGCAGAAGACGGATCCGACACTGTACGAAAGCAAGATCGAGGAGCTTTCCCTCGATGCAGAAGTCATGCAGCTCTCCATCCAGCTGAAGCAGATCGTGGATGCGAACGGTGCGGACGGCCCTCAGGCCATGATTCACCGCGAGCTTCTTCAGGCGGCCATGCGTACCAGGCTGGAGCTTTCGATCGAAAATCGTGAACGTTCCATCATGCGATTGAATGAACGCGTGCAGCAGCTCCAGGAACGAGTCGTCTACGACGAGGCGCATTTCGAGCAGGAGCTCGAACGTCAAATGGCTCAGGCACTTGGTGATCTCGATGCCGTGCAGGCTGCTCGCGGCCGTTGAACCCGCCGTCTCTGTAGCAACTCGCTCTATGGCGTATCCTGAGTCCCGTGCCTGTTGATAAACGTCGCCGTTCAGATGCCACCCCGAATTCGATTCGACGTCTGGGAATGCTGTCAGCACTCTTTCTGATAGCAGTCCTTGTGGCCACATTCGCGACACTGCCCTGGACCTTTGGACATGAAGTGATTGACGGACAGACATCGACCTCCCGTCGATTCGAGGCCACCAATCCCGAGCTGGCTTTGCAGCCACCTTCCTGGTCGGGGGAATCCCCGTATCTGCTGGGCAGTGATCATCTCGGACGGGATCTTCTTTCTCGAGTTCTGGCCGGTGGCGGAATAAGTCTGATTGTCGGTCTGGCTGCGGCATCCACCGCGGTCCTGTTGGGTGGTCTCTGGGGAATGGTGGCTGCCACGGCAGGTCCCCGTGTCGATGGCTTCATGATGCGGATCGTGGATGTTCTCTACGGGCTTCCCTACATCCTCATCGTGGTGCTGCTGGTAGTCGCGGTGGAGGGGGTACTTGATCGTTCAGGCGTCATACTCGGATCCACTGAATCACAATGGGTCAATGTACTGACACTCTGGATCGCGATCGGCGCAGTCAGCTGGTTGACCATGGCTCGTGTGATCAGAGGGCAGGTCCTGAGTCTGAGATCCCAACCGTTCATGGAGGCATGTCGGGCCATCGGTGTGCCATGGAAACGTCAGGTATGGAGACATCTTCTGCCCAATGTCATAGGTCCCATCGCCGTCTATGCAACGCTTACGGTGCCCATGGCAATGCTCAGCGAAGCCTTTCTGAGCTTTCTGGGCATCGGCATTCGTGAGCCGCTTCCCAGCTGGGGAAATCTGGCGGCATCTGGATTATCCGAGATCAACGGAGTCAGATCGCACTGGTGGCTGCTTGTCTGGCCATGCTTGCTGATCGCGCTGACGCTTCTTTCCCTGAATTGTCTTGGAGAGTGGCTGCGTATCAGACTGGATCCAAGACAGGCGGAGCAATCGTCATGAGTCAGCCGCTTCTCCAACTCGACTCGATTGAAATCGAGACGGTTGCGGACCATCAGCAAATCGTCCGCGGTGCGAGCCTGCAGGTTCATGCAGGAGAGATCGTCGCGCTGGTGGGGGAATCCGGAAGCGGAAAGACTCTGACCGCGTTGGCGGCCATCGGTCTTCTGCCTGCAGGACTTTCACTGGTCAGAGGAGCCGTTCGAATCAATGGTCGGGAGTGTTCTCAACTATCCGCATCACAGTGGCGATCGATTCGTGGCACGGAGATCGCCATGGTTTTCCAGGAACCAATGACGGCGCTTGATCCGGTATGCAGCATCGGCGAGCTGTTCCATGAGGTGCTTTCACTTGACGGCATCAGTCGCAGAGGCCGACGGCAACAGGCCCTCGAGCTTCTCGAGGAAGTTCGAGTGCCCGAGCCAGGCAGATGCC
Source organism: Phycisphaerales bacterium UBA3158 (assembly GCA_002364555.1). Classification (GTDB taxonomy): domain Bacteria; phylum Planctomycetota; class Phycisphaerae; order Phycisphaerales; family SM1A02; genus UBA1668. The sequence continues at coordinate 12,324 of DEYM01000111.1, forward strand.
TCAGATGCGTGCCCCATGAGCTCAGTGGAGGAATGAGGCAACGAGTGGTGATCGCGTTGGCATTGGCTCGTTCACCATCAATCCTGCTGGCGGATGAACCCACGACGGCCCTCGATGCGGTAACCACGCAGGCCATCATGGAGCTCCTCGAGCAGCTGTGCGTGAGCCGATCACTCGGTGTTCTGCTGGTAACCCATGATCTTGGACTGGTCATGCGAAGAGCCAGATCCATCGTTGTCCTCCATTCGGGGCATGTATGTGAATCCGGTGGAGCCGAAAATGTCCTCGGTTCACCAAGGCACCCCTACACGAAGGGGCTGTTGGCTTGCCGACTCCCTCTCAGCACGCGTCAGGAGCCTCTGGGCAGCCTGGAGGAATTCATGGACTCGGAACTAGGATGGGAGCCACAATCGACTCCTGAGGGCCTCCTGAGTCCCTGGAGACCCGCTGGGGATGCCCCCAATGGGGTGCAGCCTCGACTCGTCAAGGTCGATGAGGATCACTTTCTGGCTGTTTGAACCAATCCGCGAACCTTTGAACAGATCGGCTTCGTAGTTGATTGTCGAAGGAGACCGTTCATGACGGTTGCTCCAGGGAGGTTCACTCATGGCTGAAACACCACAAAGGGCATCGGTAGAGCAGCTGCTTGAAAGCATCAGTCATCTATCGACGGATGAAGACAGGCGATCGGCACTTTCGAGACTCGCTGCGATGCAGCGATGGTTCGTGATCGATCTGGGTGCACGAGATCGAATTCTCCCGATGATCCTCGAAGACGAAGTGGATTTCCCCGGTGTATGTCTGTTCACCTCGGGTGATACCGCCATGCAAATGGTGAAGATGAGTTCCGACCTTCCTGAATCGGCTCGCGTGACTTCCATGCCGATCCATGAAGCACCGGAATTCCTCACCAGCATCAGATCCTGGGGCGTTCAGAAGGCGGTGTTCAATCCGGGCCCGTTTCCGTTTGAATGCCGAATGGATGATGTCGTCATTGCCACCTGGAACAGCCGGCCCGAGTCGCTTCCTGACATCGACACGGTTGTCGCCAAGGCTCGTGAGATCTCCGATCAGGCAAGTCCGGATCAGCTCTGGTCCGCCGTCTTGGAGCTTCCACAGTGGTACTTCATCGCAGACCCCGCGATGCCGATGGATCCCATGGTGGGCATCTGCCGTGACCAGCCTTGTGCATTGGCCTTCACGGATCCCGTCCGAGCGCGGCGATACGCGGAAATGATCGATCCGTCATGTACCGTCGAGGGCAGTCGCCTGATCGCCCTGTCCCCGGGGCAGGCGCAATGGTGGTTCAGGACATTGGCAGCCAGAGGCATAGCCGGCGCCATCTTCAATGATGGTCCATTCGCCTTCTACACACCCGTTGAGCAGATGACCGCGACGACCGAAGCAGTTCGTTCAGTCGCCTGAGCGGAATCGATCAATCATCATCCAGATCGTCGCATTCGATGCTGGCCTTCTGGCCAGCGATCTTCTTCTCGACGTACTTCTTGATCCAGGTATCGAACGACTTGCCTTCAGCCGTGTCGCGTCCTGTAAACATGATCGATTTGATGGTGCTGGTCGACACGCGGCGAGGACTGCTGTCCTCCTTGGTCATGAAACCGATGTTTCCACCGTGCATGTCACCTGTCAGATCGAAGAGGTATCCCAGCTCCTCCGAATCGTTGTCCAGTGTGACCGTCACATCGCCCCGGTAATCAACGGCTGCCGCCAGAGCGGCGGCGAATTCCGCCTCGTTGGTCCTGTCGGATACGAAACCCTGCTTTGGATCCAATGCGTTGGTCATTCCTCTTCCTCCACAAGCTCAACAGCCTCACCTGTTTCAAGATCGACCACTCGCCAGCCGAAAGCCTGCATCATCCGGGCGATCACAAGCCAGGCGATCTCCTCTTCGGTGATCGTGAGGAGTATCTGCTTGATGGGATCTTCGCCGTCGACCATTTCAAGTTTCACGCCGGGGCCCCAGAGGATGTTCTCCCCAGGCGACTGCGGCAGCGTGTTCATCGTTCCAAGGGAACCGATGATCTCGGCACGGTCACCAAGTGGGCATGGGCCTTTCTCTGAAGGCGGTTCCGGTGACAATATGGCAAAGTGGTGTGACAACGAATTGTCTCCTGCATTGACGCGTGTGAATCACATTCTACCGCCGTTGTCCTCTTGGTGTCCGCCAGTGAGACCATCGATCGTATCGATCAGCAGCTGGAGCGGTATCGGCTTGGTCAGATAGGCTGCTACGCCGAGTTCCTTCGCATAGGCCATGTGTCGACGGCCTTCGTTGGCGGTCACCATCACGACTATCGGGGGATCGTTGCTTGCCATGAGTTCCTCGAGAACCAGGAATCCGGAGCTCTTGGGAAGCATCATGTCGAGGACGACGACTTCGTGCGTGCCACTTCTCCATTTCGCGATGGCATCATGTCCGTCGATCGCAGTGGACGTGGTGGCGCCCTCCGATCGGAGCGCCAGTTCCATGCTGCCGAGAATATCCTCGTCATCGTCGACTATCAGTATCTCGAGATCGGTGAGCTTGCGGCGACTCATGAGACTGCTCTGGCTCCAGCCTTGCCGAGGCTGTCCCGGTTCGATCGCTCGATGATGAGTTCCTGTTGATCCGAATCGAGCCATGGAAGTGAACGAATCTGAGCTTCCAGAGCGGCGGGTACCTGTTCGCCGCGTCTTTCGTGGCGAGGTCTGCTTTTCCATCTCCGGTGCATCCACAGATACTGTTCGGGAGCCCTCCGGATCAGCTGCTCGATGCCGTGGATGTACCGAGCCGTGATGTAGTAGAGGGGATCCTCCTGATCAGCCCAGTCCTCGGGCTCTATGGCATCCTGGATATGAACGCGATAGGAGAACTTCCCATCGATTCTCTCCGCCATGCCCACCAGCAGGGGCAGCTGGTATCGCATCGCCAGTAGTCCGATTGATTTGTAGGTCGATGCCAGACGGCCGAAAAACGGAACGAATATGCCACTGTCTCCTGCGTTCTGATCCGCGATGAAACCGATGTGTTCATTGTTCTCGATGATCTTCTGCATTTCGGGAGTGGCGCCCCACTTCGTCAGTATCTTCAAGCCATGTGCCTGCCGCAGTCCCATCAGCCAGTTGTTGAGCAGTGGGTTGTCCAGCGGTCGGGCGAGTGCCGCGACCGGATATCCGACGACCGACATGCCGTACCCAAGCAGCTCCCAGTTGCCGCAGTGACCGGTGATGAAGAGCATCGTGCGATCTTCCATGAGCCTCTTGAGATGGGCGGCCGCATGGCTGAAGTCCAGGAACTCCGGCCACCTTTCCGGCGTGAGAAGCCTCGGCATGACCATGGCATCCACGGAGGCCAGTTGGAACATGTTCTCTATCGATCGACGGGCGGTCAGTCTGCAGCGATCGATGTCCCATTCGGGGAAGGCGCTCTGGACATTGGAAATCGCCCGTTCCCTTCGTTTGGAACTGAGTTGATAGAACATCCGCCCACCCCAGGCGGCGGTCTCCAGATTCTGATCCATCGAAAAGCACTGCAGGATGGACGCAGCGGCCCTGGCCGGCAGATATTCAATCCAGTTTCTCACGGGAGACCGATGGCGTGCCATGAACAGGGTCTCCTGAAAGTTCGATTCGACGAATCGAAGTCGCGATCACATGCCCGTCTGTCCGGTCAGGATGTAGAGCCTGTTCGAATTGAGGACCGGGATGTCCGACTTCTGCGCCGCCTGGAACAGATCCTGATACTGCTGGTACTTCAGTCGTTGTTCCAGAGTCTGCTGCATCTGCGTGGCAGTTGCCGAGTCGGTTGGATTGGGGGGATTGATCGGCTCGATGCCCAGTACGAGGAAGTCGAGATCGCCGGTGATCCGATCACCGGAAACAACCTCACCACCCCAGGATTCAATCTGCCTTCGCAGGTAATCGGTTTCCTCCAGCGTGGCTATCTCATCACCATCGACATCGAAACGTCCATGGACGAGGAACTTGAAGGTGTAGCTGGGATCGTAGATCGCATTGGCGATGACGTCGTTGCTGACAATCGGACGTCCCTTGGTTGCCCTGGTCACCTTGGCCGTGGAAGTCGTGTCACCGACCTTGACGACCTGGATGCTTGACTTGCCTCTCGGGAAGTTGCCTTCATCATCAGGACGGATCTGGGCGGCGTCGTCATAGACCTCGAAGGTCATCCCGAGAACGATCTGATCCGACTTGCCGCGATCGATGTAGACCTGATCACCTCTGCCGGCGACCTCGATGATTTCACCATCCACGAGATTGGCTGGATCCTTTGGCTGGATCCGGCTTCTGTTCACCAGTTCCTGAAGTTCCTGGATTCGACTTTCTCCACGGACGTTTTCATCACTGAGGCGGTCTACCTCGTCTTCCAGATCGCGAATCTGATCGACATAGCGTCCACGGTTTCGTTCCTTGGCCTTCTCGAGTCCATCAAGTGCGCTGGCCACCTGCTGTTCATAGGTCGAGTCCGCTTTCCGGATCTGATCCAGCTGGCGATCGACAGCCGCCTGAAGTGACTCGTCACGTTCACGTTCAGCCGACTGAAGCTTGCCGGACATGTCTTCCTTCTCGACCTGAAGAGACTGGACTCGGTCGTTCAATGCCTTGATCGTGTCCTTGTCCTCTCGAAGTTGTCGATCGGTCTTGTTGAGATGCGACCAGAGAGTCGTGGTGGGTTCGACATTGAGGGAATCCTGGAAGGATTTCTTCAGTTCCTCGAGCTCCATGTCGCGTCCGACATAGTCCATGAGGTTCTCATGTTGAGTATTCAGATAGCCGAACACGCTGTCGCGCCCCGACTCTCCCTCGATGGCCTGGTACTCATCACTTGATCGTTCCGAGGGCGTCGCGAGATTGCTCAACTGCGCATCGGCCTGCTTACGGTCCTCTGTCGCCTTCCCCAGCTTGCTGTAGAAGATGATTGTCGTGGCGAGTAACGCAGCACTGATGATGATGAACACCACCAAGGCAACAACGACGCCTTTATTCGTCGTTGATCGAATAGCCATAGGGAAGATCTCCGTCGCAAGACTGTGGGGGTTGAATCGGCCTCCCCAGACGTACAGGGGCGTGGCTGAACAGTGAAGTTTCCCTCCCAGAAGGCAGATCGTCAAGATGACGGCTTTTTCGCACCCATTGTGGAGTAGTGAGGCGGTTTCAGGACCGATCATGGCCGATTTCGATCACCAGACCGTGAGCCGGCCATAATTGGATCCCGTGGGGTAGGCAGATGGGGGTTTCAGGTCCCTCTCCCCAGATGATCCAAGGCTTAGGGGTTGCCGAAGAGGTTCTGGGGCCCTACGCTCCAAGGTTCGTCCCCTGAAGATGGGGACCTGCAAATGCTCTAATGGAGACTGGCATGAATCCCAACAGGGTCCTCGAGGAACTCGCACGGCATCAACTAGTGGATGGCTACCCGATGGTGGTCGATCTTGAGCGATCTGAAGGCGTGTGGATCCATGATGCCGCCAGTGGCAATCGCTACCTGGACGCCTTCACCTGCTTCGCCTCGATGCCATTGGGATTCAACCACCCCGGAATGAACGATTCCGGTTTCCTGGACACACTACGCAGAGCAGCCCTTTGCAACGTATCCAATGCCGACATCTATTCATGCGAGATGGCGGAGTTCGTCGACACGTTCGCAAAGCATGCCTCACCGGACGGGTTCGACCACCATTTCTGGATTGCTGGCGGGGGATTGGCCGTCGAGAACGCCATGAAGGCCGCATTCGACTGGAAGGCAAGACGCCTGGGTCGAACCAATTTCGAAGACAACTGCAACGATCTCATGATCATGCACTTCAAGCAGGCATTCCACGGAAGAACGGGTTACACCATGAGTGTGACCAACACCATTCCCGACAAGGTCGGGCTGTTCCCGAAGTTCACCTGGCCGAGGATTCACAATCCGGTCTGCCAGTTCGACCATGACGGCAACATCTGCAACGACATCGAGGCTGAAGAAGCTCGGGCCTGTGCCGAGATCGAGGCAGCCATCGGTTCATGTCCCGCTTGTCAGAATCGAATAGCCGGAATCCTCATCGAGCCGATGCAGGGAGAGGGTGGAGACAACCACTTCAGGCCCGAATTCATGGCCAAGCTCAGGGAATATGCGGATCGCTGTGATGCTCTGCTGCTCTATGACGAGGTTCAGACGGGCTTCTTCGGATCAGGCAAGCCCTGGTTCTGGCAGCATCAGGGTGTCAGGCCCGATGTCGTCTCCTTCGGCAAGAAGGCACAGGTCTGCGGCATCTATGCCGGACCGAGACTGGACGAGGTCGAGCACAATGTCTTCCGTAGATCGAGTCGAATCAACTCGACCTGGGGTGGCAACCTGGTCGACATGGTCAGAAGCCGTCGCTACATGGAGATCATCGCACAGGACGACCTGTGCAATCACGTACTCGCGTTGGGCGAACATGTGATCGCTGGTCTTCGCAGGATCGCCGCCTCGACAAACGCCTTCTCCAACATCAGAGGCGTCGGCAGTCTGATCGCATGCACGTTCGAGAGCCCGGCGGCTCGCGACAGTCTCGTACGCAATCTGTTCGAGCATATGGTGATCGCCCTTCCTTGCGGCAATCAATCCATGAGGTTCAGGCTTCCGATGATCATGACGATCGAGGAGGCTGATCACCTGCTCAATGCGGTCGAGTCAGCGGCATCGAGCAAGGCATCGGTCTGAGAAGCTATTCCTGATCGGAAGCGGTTCGGTATTCGAGAACACCCGGAAGCAGTCGTTTGTTGAACTGCTGGAAGTCCACCTTGTCCTGATCGGAGAATCCGATCGTGATGTTGTGGCTCGATCCGGATTGGTTGATCTTGTCTCGAAGCTTGTCGTCCCGCTGGAGAACGATCGTCTCGGTGGACCCGTCCATCATGGATATGTTCACCCGATTGCGGTTCCACAGTGCCGGCGTATCCTTCCAGATGGGCATGTTCGGGTTCGCGGACACGCACCATCCGTTGGCATTGGCCGTTTCCGAAAAGCCGGCGAATCCCTGATCGACTTCACCGATCGCGCAGATGGTTCCGGAGGGAGCGGGTATGTCGGACAAGCTCCTGCAGGGCACTCGGTAGCGGGTGTTGAAGGCCGGCAGGAACACGCCAGCCATATCGGGATACTCGTCGGCACACCGATCGACACCTATGAAGGCATTGAGGGAATAGCTTCTGATTCTGTCGGTGGTGTCGAGCGGGGATTTGTAGGCGGCTTCATCGCCGATGTAGTCCCATGCCGCCCCTTCGGAAAGGGCGGTACTGAGTTCGATTCGCCCTGACCCGAGTTGATCGACATTGTCGTCGAAGGATTTCACCCAGAATCGATTGATCTGATCGTCGGTCGACTCGTTGCCGTTGGGTTCCGTGCGAGGTGACAGAAGACGTTGCTTGTGATCAACCGCATAGCCGGCATTGGCCATCGTGAGTGATCGGAGCTTGGAGATGTCCTCTGTTGAAAGCGCTGAATTCGTGATGCTCCCGGAGGCGACCATGAACAGCGAGATCAACAGAGCCAGGATCACGATGACCACCATCAGCTCTATGAGAGAGAAGCCATTCCGGGCCATTCGAATGCCGATCATGGGCAAGCTCCATATCTTTCCAGAACGAGAAGAAGATCTTCAACACCCGTGATGCCATCTCCGTTCACGTCACCACCCGGTCCGCCCCAGCCGGAGATCACCTGCAAGATGTCATCGACGTCGATCCCTCCACTGCCGTTCAGGTCGCCAAGGCATGGGGGCGACTGGGAGAGGATGACGGACGTGTAGGCGCCGAATGAGAGCGGGGCACTCCAATCGAGACCGTCGTACGGGATCGGCTGTGCCTGCACATCCCAGGTGGGATGTTCATCGAATTCGGAATCATAGATCTTGGCATCGCTGTTGAATCGGACCTTCCACAGTCCTCCTCGAGGAAGTCCTACTCGATACTCGTCCCACGTCTTGTTCCGGAAGTTGGCCAGTGTGACGACGTCGTCACCCTCGCCACCCTGGTCCCAACGATGCCATCCGATGACCTTTTCGGTTTCATTGAGATGGAACACGTTCAGATTCGGTCCGGTCAGCCCCCTGGAGATACCGTCACGATTCGTGCGAAGTGAGATGAGATCCGAATACAGCTGGACGATTCCCTGGTTGGTTTCGGCCTTTTCCCAGTCGAGTGGGTCCCAGTCGTCGAAGTACCCGTCCTCGAGAAGCTCCTGCCCCTGGAAGATCATGGGTATACCAGGTGAGGTCATCAGGACGGCGGCACCGAGCGTCGATCGTTTCTTCGAAAACCAGCTGTCCGCATTGCCGGGCCAGATCTCTTCTGGCACTCGACTTCTTCCATTGGCGACTTCGTCATGTGATTCCGTGTAGATGACTCGATCGAACGGTTGTCCGTTATAGCTGTATGAAATGGCGTTCTGGACTGTGGCCATGCTGCGGTTGTTGTCCAGCCCGGCGACCATCACGTCTCTCATTGGGTGGATGAACCAGGGATCCCATTGCGAGTCGAAGCCCGCGCCGCCTTCGCCGGTCGTCTTGGTGATCCACGGATTCGAATCCATGTCCTCCGACACCATCATCTTCCATGGTGTGGTCGCGTCGATCTCATTGTTGAATTCGACCAGCAGCGACCAGCCCTCCGGAATCTCCTCTCCGCTGGATCCAAGCGAGCGAATCCACCGAGTTCCATCGACTCTCACACCATCGAAGCGATAGTCGTCAAGCCACATCCTGAGGTTGTCCTTCAAGAACGAACGAACCTCAGGGCGGCCGAAATCGGGACGCGTATCGCCCCATGGGGTGTAGCTTCGATAGTCGTTGTAGAAGTAGATGCCCCCGTAGCCGTTCTGCGACCATCCATCGAACTGCCAGATATCCATGTCGGAGGGTCCGAAATGGTTGTACACCAGATCCCCGAACACGGCGATGTCCCTATTGTGGCATTCGTCGACGAAGATCTTGAGATCCTCAGGGCTCCCGTATGCGCTTTCCACGGAGAACGGATAGGCCGGGTTGTAGCCCCAGGAGATGTCTCCAGCGAACTCCGACATGGGCATCAGCTCGATCACGTTCACGCCAAGCGATTCAAGGTGATCGAGATGTTCGATGGCGCCGGCGAGGTTGCCGGGCACAGGGTCCCCGACGTCCAATCCAAACGTGCCCACGTGCATTTCGTAGATGACCATCTCGTTCCAGCTGGGTGGCGTGTAGTTCGCGGCCTGCCACTGGAACGCATCATGGTCGACGATGATTGAATGGCCGACGGAACTGGTCAGGTCCATCGCTCTTGGATCGTTCTTCCAGATGGTTTCGGTATCGGTGATGATGACGATCTTGTACCCATCGCCAGGTTGGGCGTACGGGACATCAAGTGAGAACTTGCCGTCGCCCTCGATGGAGAGCAGGGTGTTGAACGGTTGCCAGCTGTTGAAGGTTCCGGCGACAGCGACACCCTGGGCGTTTGGTGCCCAGACCCTGAAGGTGACACCGGTTTCATCGGCATCCGCATAGGGCACAGCTCCCATTCCGGGTCGAGTGGAGGGGGCTCCCTGTGCATCGACTCCAGAGAGAAGCACGAGCAGTGCGGTGATGATCAAAGAGAGGTTCAGTCTGTGGATGGGGAAAGGGCTCATGACTTCATTCTATCCCCTATATCCGCAGTTGAGGCCTATTGAATGCACAATAGCATCCGTTCTGAGGATCGAAATTCGATGAAACTGGGTCTCAGATGCAGATCTCTCCAAACTTACTGAGCAGTTCAAGAAGATCGTTTACGTCTGTAACCCCATCGGCATTGACATCCGTCGGACATTCCGGAATGGCACAAGGTTCGGTGTCGCAGCTCGAGCCGTCACCGTTGTAGGAACCGCCTCCGGCCTCACAGTTCACGCCTGAGCTGATGAAGCAGTTCGTACCGATGCAGCAGGCGCCGATCGCGAATTCAGGGCACTCTGTCGCGACCACACCCATCTCTCCGAACTGATCGCCATCGATCAGATTGAAATTCAGACCTCTTGGATCACCGAGGTTGTCACCTGGTGGAATGCTGCCGAGCACCTGATTGGAGACGAAGTCGTGTCCACTGCCGTTGATGAATGCGCAGACCTTGATGTCATCGAACGGAAGTCCTTCGAAATCCCAGTCGACCACGAAGTTCGGAATGAGAATCTCGATTCCGGTGATCACGTCCTGTCCGCAATCCTGGCCAGTACCACTGCCGACACCTTCGATGTTGGAGTTGTCGATGGCTATCTGGATGCCGTTTTCGCCGTTGATGACGCCTTCGGCGCCAGAGGAACCCGATCCGAGAAAGAAACCGGTTCCATTACCTTGCGTTCGAAGTTCAGCAAAGTTCCCGAAGGTCTCATAGCCGCCGTTTCCATCATCGCCGCCGGTGAGTCCCACCCAGATATCGGGTTTGAAGTCCTCATCGAAGATCAGTCCATCGGTGGCGTTCTCATTGGAATTGCCCATTCGCCGCAGACCCTCGAAGTCGACGTCCGGATTGTTGCTCAGAAGCTGGTTCTGTCCACCCGGGCGTGCATCGATGAAGAATTCGGCTTTATTGAAATTGGCTTCGAGGTTGCCGGAGACGAAGATGACGATCGCGCCCTCCGAATAGCTGATGTGCATCGCGTTGAGTTCGGATCCATTGCTGAAACCAGGTTGTCCCAGATCGTTGTCACCGAAGTTGGTGGCAACGCCCTGAAGGCATGATGGCTCGGGTGCCCCATTGTTGAGGGTTCCATCGGAGAGGAACACTCCAGCGAGACTCGCGGAAGCAAGTGAAGCGACGCATGAAAACGTAAGTGCTGTTTTCCAGTGGGACATGACTTTCTCTCTCCAATTCATGGACTCGAACAATTGATCAGTTCGGTAAGTGCCCGTTGGCAATAGATTTGATGAACTTCAATACTAAAACCACTGAAGCATGATTCAAGTGGTTTAAAGCAAATAAAGACCCTTAAAGCCCATTAAATACTGTTTTTCAGCGTTTGAACTCGGTTAGCCGGCTCGAGAGGATCTCATGACGAGACCACGGAGGCCGGTCGATAGCCCCATTCGAGGTATTCGGCCACCATTCGATCCGTATTGAACCACGCCGGAATGGAAGCGGCAGATTCCAGAGCGGTGGTGATCCAATCGGTGGGAAGTCCCTGATCGTTCCTGTTCCAGAACGAGGGGATGATCTGATGTTCGAGCAGGTCGTACATCGACATCGCATCGTTGTGATCCTGCTGACCTTCGTTTTCGGCGGGTGTTCCACCGCCGATGGTCCATCCATTTCGATCATTCTCGGCCTCTACCCACCAGCCATCCGAGATCGAGCAGTTGATTCCACCATGCAGAGGAGGCTTCATGCCGCTCGTGCCACTGGCTTCGAAGGGTCTTCTCGGCGTGTTGAGCCAGAGATCGCAGCCGGAGGTCAGTCGTCTTCCGATCTCGATGTCGTAGTTCTCAAGGAGAACGATTCGGCCATCGAATCGGGGATCGCAGCAGAGGTCGTGGATTTCCTGCGCAACGGCCTGTCCACCTTCGTCCGCGGGATGCGCCTTGCCCGCGAAGATCACCTGGACAGGGAACTGTTCATTGCCCACGATCGAAGCCAGTCGATCCAGATCATGGAACAGAAGGGTTGCCCGCTTGTACGTGGCGAAGCGTCTTGCGAAACCGATGGTCAGGGCATCGTCTCGAAGCATGCGTCTGCTGCGGACGACTCGATCGGGGGACTCGCCTCTCCTTCTGGATTGAATGGCGAGTCGTCGTCTCACGAATGACAGAAGTCGTCTTCTCAGGGCGCTGCGAAGTTGCCAGAATTCCCGAGGGTCCACTGAAGTCACCTTGTCCCAGCAGGGGTTGTCCGGGCCACCGAGATTGTCGTACCCGATCTGCTCCGACCAGAAGCGTTCGGCCACGGGGGCCATCCATGTCCCTGTATGTACTCCATTCGTGATGTGCTTGATCGGAACCTGATTGGCATCATCTGTTCCGTAGACCTTCTTCCACATGTTGCGGGAGACCTCACCGTGCAGTTTGGACACACCATTGACTCGTTCAGCGAGATTCAGCGCCAGAACCGTCATGCAGGGAGCTTCCTGTTCATTGCCTGGTTCTTCACGCCCCAGATTCGCAACCAGGCCGTTGCTCATGCCGGCCGGTTCCGTCACCTGCTTGAGTGCGGCCTCGATCTTTCCGGCGTCATATCGCTGATTGCCGGCAGGTACGGGTGTATGGGTCGTGAAGACCGTGCTGGATCGAACCTGATGTCTTGCATCCTCGATGGACAGCCCGCTCTGGACGAGTTCGGACATCTTGGCGACCGCGGCGAATGCGGCATGACCCTCATTCAGATGGATCACGGTCGGGATCTCCTCGAGAAGTCTCAAGGCACGGAATCCACCAACACCCAGAAGCACCTGCCTCTGCAGGCGGATGTCGTCATCCCCTTGATAGAGGCTGGCCGTCAGGGCTCGATCCTCGACTCGGTTTCCCGGCAGATTGGCATCAAGGAGGTACAAGGGAACACGGCCCATCGACATGGCCCAGACACGAACACGAACAGTTCGATCGCCGATCGGGCAGTCGAGTCTGACACCAGTGTCGTCAAGAGGCATGGAGTCGAAGTCGAAGGAGGGATAGATGACTCTCGTTGTGCCATCATCACGAAATTCCTGCTTGTAGTAGCCATGCTGGTAGAGCAGTCCCACCGCTACCAGTGGGAGCCCGAGGTCCGAAGCCGACTTGAGATGATCTCCTGCAAGAACACCCAGCCCTCCGGCGTACTGTGGGAGACTCTCGTGGATGGCGTATTCCGAACAGAAGTAGGCGATGCGAAGCGGATCGGCACCCGGTGGTGTGTTGGCTTCGTACCAGGTCCGTCTGCTGTGATATGCCTGATGAGCCGTGATGGCTCGTGAGGCGACTTCACGAAAGGATGGTTCCGAAAGTCGACTGTTGTAGACGTTGGCATCCAGTTTCTGAAGTAGTCGGAACGGACTGTAGCGAACGGCTTCCCACAGCTCGGGATCGAGCATGGCGAATGGTCTTCGTCCGATTTCGTTCCATGACCACCAGAGATCCTTGGAGATCGCCTTGAGACGATGCCTGATGGCTCGAGGATCATCGATGAGTTTTTGTCGAGTGGATTCACCAGAGGTGTTTGGATCGATCACGAAGTAGCTCCAGGGATGCGGCCAGTGGATTCCGCGAGCGAGCGGATCTTTCTGGCTTGAGGGCTCGACAGTGTGCCCGGGGAAAGTCTCCACGTCCAGTTCCCCGAGGGAACTCCGGGACGATTCATCCTCGTTCCCGGAGGAAGTTCCAACAGATCCTGCATCTGGCAGATGGCCCAGGCGGCCGGTGAGGTGAAGGCAAGTCTGGTCATGCCCTCTGCAGGGCTGTTCATCGGACCTGCATAGGCCTTGAATCGGTCTCTTTCCTTGTTTCCAAGATGCCGAAACCAGCCTGTGGCCGTTTCATTGTCATGGGTCCCGGGATAGACGACGGACTGGATCGGGTGGTTGTGGGGGAGATCCCCACTCGTGGTGGAGCCGAATGCCCATTGAAGAATCCGCATGCCTGGGAATCCGAAATCGTCCCGAAGCCGATCGACCGCTGAGGTCTTGACGCCAAGGTCCTCCGAGATGATCGGGAGTCTGCCGAGTCGCTTCTGGAGAACCTCGAGAAGTTCCCTGCCCGGAGTCGATCGCCATCGTCCGTTTCGAGCGGTTCGCTCACCTGTCGGAATATGCCAGAGCCTGACGAAGCCAAGGAAGTGATCGAGGCGAACGGAGTCGAAACGCTGGAAGGCCTGGCGGAATCTCGATGTCCACCATTTCCAGTTCTCATCACGATGGGCCGACCATCTGTAGTGGGGATGCCCCCAGAGTTGTCCATCACGACTGAAGTCGTCAGGTGGTGCGCCCGTCAATGATCGTGGTCGACCTTTGCGGTCGAGGAGGAAGAGCTCCGGATGCTGCTGCATGTCTGCGGAATCGACATCGACGAAGATGGGAAGATCACCGACAAGCCTGACTTTTCGGCGATTGGCATATCGACGCAGCGACTGCCATTGCCGGTCGAAGATGTATTGAAGAAAGATCTGTTCATCGGGCTCGCCTCCGGTGGCATCGCACCAGCCATGCAGCCAGGAACGATTGCTGGAGAGAAACGATTGGTAGGCTTTCGATCGAGGCCTGGAACTCCGATGGAAGTTCTCGAAGGCGGCCTGAAACCGCGGCAGCTTGAATCGACGAGCGGCGGCGTATCGTGTTCTGGCACCATTCAGATCGGCAGGGCAACGTGCTGCCGATGCCGGCAGCAGACCATCCTTGACCAGCCCGTGAATGCTGATCAGAAGTGGTTCACCCGCAAAGGCGGATCGGCCACTGTAGGGCGAATTGCCCCGTCCCACGGGACCGATCGGCAGCATCTGCCACAGGGAAAGCCCCGAGGACCGCATCCAGTCGATGAATAGCCTTGCGCCCGGGCCAAGATCACCGATGCCATGTCCGCCTGGAAGCGACGTGGCATGAAGAAGGACACCAGCGGCCCTCTGCGTGAACATGGGATGGAGTCGCGTCATGGTTGATGGCGCCAGACAGCGGCACCCAATGGAGGCAGCGTGATCTTCGGCGGTCCGGACAGATTCGAATTCGCAGGTTCGCTGAAGACAAGTATCCAGTTGCCATCGAGTTCAGGCAGATCTATCTCCGCATCCTTCTCGGAGGCGTTCATGGCGATCAGCACGCGATCATCACCATGGGTTCGAGTGAACGCCCACGTGTCGTTGTCATCATGAACCTGCAGCGTCTGAAATTCCCCTCGACGCAGCGAGATGTGGTCGTTGCGCAACGCAATGGCTCGTTTGTAGAAGTCCAGATGCGCCGGCATGATCATGAAGCCATCGTCCTGATAGGGACTCTGGTCATCCCATGGGAACGGCTTCCGGTTGTTCGGATCGTCCGAGCCCCATACGCCGACCTCGTCGCCGTAGTAGATCATCGGACTGCCCAGATAGGTCATCTGAACGAACGCGGACAGTCGGGCTCTTCTGTAGTCGTCTTCGTTCGGCTTGGAACCGTCGTAGGTATCGTCCTGCTGTTCACGATTGCCTTCGTCGAAGGGTCTGTCCGGATTATGGATCTTCGAAACCAGCCGATCGGTGTCGTGGCTGTCCAGGAGATTCTGCATCACCTGCGTGGCGGCATCGGGATAGGCCATCCGAAGTTCGGCCAGCCGTCGATCGGCCTCAGTGGGTGTGATCTTCTTCTCACGATTGCCGATCCATTCGAGCGTGGCTTCCGCAAACGGGTAGTTCATGACGGCATCGAATGAACGTCCGTCGAGCCACTGGTCTGCTCGATCCCAGATCTCTCCCGAGATGTAGGCATCCGGGTTGATGGATTTGACGTGCTTTCGCCATTCGATCCAGAAGGGTAGAGGCACTTCGTTTGGCACATCGAGTCTCCAGCCATCGATGCCATCGGATGGATCGCCATCTCCATCGGGATCCATCCACCTGGTGGTGATGGCCATGATGTGATCACGCACCTCCTTGGAGGCGATCCCGTGTTCATCATTCTTCCTGAAGACGGGGAGGCTTCGGTATCCGCCCCAGCAATCGTATTCGAGCGGATCCCATGAGGTGACGTTGAACCATTCGGCGAATCGGGAATCGGCGCCGTTCTCGATGACATCCTGGAAAGCGGGATGCTTGATCCCGACATGATTGAAGACGCCGTCGATGATCACACGGAACCCTCGAGCCTTGGCTTCTCTCAGAAATTCTAGGAAGAGACGATCGCTTTCATTCCATGTCCATGTCGAAGGATCCAGAAGATCCTCCTTCTTCTCGGTCGCCCGATAGTCGTTTCCGGCACCGAACTGTTCGTCGATGTGGATGTAGCTGGTCGCGTTGTACTTGTGATGGCTATCCGCTTCGAATACCGGATTCAGATACAGGGCATTGAC
>DEYM01000020.1:0-4253 GCA_002364555.1 Phycisphaerales bacterium UBA3158
TACAACTATGGAACGCTGGCACCGAAGATCAGACTGGTCATCGAGACCCCCGATGATCTCTGTGTTGGCGACATGAATGACGACGGTTACGTCGACACCGACGATGTGCTTCATGTGATCGGCAACTGGGGCGATCTCTACAACGTGAACGACATCATGATGGTGCTCGAGAACTGGGGATCCAGCTGCGATTGATCAATCGATTGATGACAATCGCGACGACACCCCCGCTCGCACGGGGGTGTCGTGTTTCGAGATCGCAACATAGTGGTGCGTCGATAAGTAACTGTGTTGTCAATCTCAATCATCTACCGGTATGAAGACTGCCGGTCACAGGTTGTCGTCATCTGGATCGCCGAGAATGACCATTCCCTGGAAATAGTCGATCACACCCGAGTCCGAGACATCCAGCGCGTTCCACTGCGGCCAGTCGAACGTGTCGTTCATGAACGGCTGCATCTGATCCCAGCTGAGAACCGTCAGGTGGTTCAGGTCGTGATTGATCGCGACCCCCTCCACATTTCGGAACCCGTGGCATCGACCATGCATCCAACCGGCGTAGTGCGGCTCCATCTTGATGGTGTTGATGAACGTGTCGGTCATTCCATTGGATTCCAGGTACTCGACGAACCCGTCGATATCGACCTGGCGAGCCATGTTCAGAACCTGGATCTTCATCTCGTAGGGATCACAGACACGACGAGCGGTTCGCTGGATATCCGCGAGGAACTGCGGATCGTAGTCCTCGTCGGTGATCCATCCCACCTTGGCGCCCTGCATGGCGTAGTAGAGACCGACCCCCTTGAGGTCGTTGCCCCACCATTGATCGTTGTTGGTCAATTGCTTGCTGAACGCCCACTGGCCCACCTGCTCGTAGTCCAAGGCAGAGAGATCGAGGAAGGATCGAAGATTGTTGTACGCGTCCATCGCTTCGGTGGTGATCGGGGTTCGACCATCGATCATCTCGTAGAGGCGGGAGTTGTTGTTCGAGCCATGGAACTTGCCCCAGACGGCGAGATCCATGTACGGACTATCGGGATCCTCGACGTAATCGCCCCCATTGGCTTCGGGACACTGGCCCCAACGATCGATGATCGTCAGCAGATCGTCCGAGTTCACCTCACCGGAATCGTCGATGTCCTCGGGACATGATCCAGTGCAGGATCCCCAGGCGGACAGAAGCGAAAGCACCTCGTCGGCACTGACCTGATCATCTCCGGTGAAGTCCGCCACACAGCACTGGCTGCTCAAGGCCGATGGACCCATGGCAAGAACACCTGCCACCACCGAGAGTTTGCATATGATCCGATGTTTCATTGAATGTTCTCCTCATCAATTGGTTGACTGACACACGTTCTCGACCGAAGAAATGATTCAATTGCCAGGTCAATCTTCGGAAGACCTGCGGATCGAACATGAGTGTCATAAATGCGACTTCTCCCAGATAGGTCAACTCGACATGGGCGTTGCGCGTGAAATGAACTGGACCCGACACTTCAAATGATGCAGAAACGATGTTGTGGTTTTAAGTGCCGGGCATAGTCGATGGTTGCGCTTTGATATGAATGAACTGCCTAAAAGCCATCGAAGAATTACAGTCCAAAGCACATTCCGATGGCACGAGTTCAGTCACGCATACTCGATACGAGTTGGACATCGGTTCCGCTCCGACGGCTGATCGAACCCCTGGGCAGATCGTCCAGGTACTGGGATGCATGTCGAGTCCGACATCGGCCTGGCTGATGGACGAAGTGGCCTGGACTCATCCACAGTGCCCCTGGATCATTCAACGTGTTTCCTGATCCGAAGCCACATGAGAGATGGTTGCCAACCGTTTGACGATAATCGATCAAGAGCCCACCGGGTGATTCGCCATGAACCGATCAAGGCAGGGCTTCAATCCGTTGAACCCGTTCAATCCCCCGGTTTCTCCGTCTGTGCCTCAAATAGGACGCCAGCAGTGTCTCCTTCATTAAAGACGCTTAAGAGTCCCGGCGGTCCTATACTCGCCCAGTGATCTGTGAGACAATGAGGAATCAGATTCCTTTAATTTCACCGGAAGCCGGAAAAGCCAGCATGCCTCCTCAAAAACACCCATTGCATTCCGTCTTGAATGACAAAGATGTCATGGAGCAGCTGCTTTTGAAGGACCGTGCTTTCGATGCCGCGGCGGAGGGCATCACCATTGCCGACGCCCTCGCGAAGGACCGGCCGTTGATCTACATCAACGAGGGATTCTCGCGTCTGACGGGGTACAGCGTGGAGGAGACTCTGGGCTCCAACTGTCGATTTCTCCAGGGGCCTGAAACAGACCCCGATACGGTTCGGGAGATTCGCACGGCGATCGAGGAGGATCGGAACTGCGAAGTCGAACTGATGAACTATCACAAGGACGGAACCCCGTTCTGGAATCGTCTGTCCATTACGCCGATCCGGGATGCCTCCGGAACAACGACTCATCTGATTGGAGTCCAATCGGATGTGAGCCGTCGCCATCTGGCGGAGCAGAGGCTGACCGAATCGAATGCGGATCTTGCTGCCGCGAATCTTCGGATGAAGAAGGAGCTCATGGCGGCAGCCAAGATCCAGCAGGATCTGTTGCCGACCTCCATCCCGCAACTCGATGACATCGAGGTCGCCTGGGCGTTCCGACCCTGTGATGAGTTGGCCGGTGACATCCTTGATGTGCTGACCTTGAAGAACAATCAGTTCGCCTTCTACCTTCTGGATGTCTGCGGGCACGGTGTGGCGGCCGCCCTGCTGTCCACGGCCTTGAGTTGCTGGCTATCCAGAATGCCGAAGGAATTGCGGCAGGATCCTGTCGCCACTGTCGAACAGTTGAACCAATCCTTCCAGATGTATCGCGACTTCTCGAAGTTCTTCACCTGTTGCTACGCGGTGATGAACCCTGATAACCACACATTGCAGTTTGTCTCAGCCGGACATCCGCCACCGATCCTGGTACGAGACAACGAGGCAGTGGAGATCAAGTCCACAGGTTTCCCGGTCGGAATCGTTCCGGATCCCAACTACCACCTTCAGGAAATCTCCTATCAGGAGGGAGACCGCATCTATCTCTACAGTGATGGTGCGATCGAACAGAAGGATTCCAACGGCAAGATGTTCGGCATGGAGCGTCTCATGGAGGAATTGGTACGTCATCGTCCGATCACGCTTCAGGAGAGTATCGACGAAACGTTGCAGGCGGTCCTCCAGATGGCCAGCAACAACAAGAACGATGATGACATATCCATCCTCGGCATCCAAATTGGCAACGATAGTTGCTGAGAAGCGATTCTCATTATCAAGCGTGACGAGTTGATGTCGCTTTCGCACTCTCGAGCGAACGCTTGTGGGATATCGAGCACGATCTCCAGAAGGCTCGTGCATTGAACATGCATGCCACTCGTGCGACTATCCAAGATCGGCGAGGCCCATGTACTCGTTGTGCATGAAACGAATTGCTTGAAACACTTCAAAGCCTGAACGAACGAATCAATTCGCTCGAAGAGTTGTTCAAGGCTTCGGATGCGGCATCACATGATCTAAATCAGGCTGGATAAGCCGACTTGAAGCTGTCATCGAAACATCTATTCAAGGATGCCTTGATTCGCACAGGCCCAGTCGTGAACGCTTGCCGCTGATCGTCCGATGATCTCCTGATACGTGTCGGTCACGAGTTCCGCCTTGCCATTTCGAATCTGTCTGAAATGGCAGAGTATCTGAAGCTCGATGTCCTCTTCCGGCATGCCGGCTTCCACCACAGCCTGCGTCAGCTCTTCTTCGGTCATGTCGATGTACTCGATCGTCACACCCAGAGCCGAAGTCAGCTGCTGTGCCATCTGGGCATAGGTGATCGCTTCCGGACCAGTGATCTGGAGATCCCTGCCCGCGAATCGTTCCGCTGCCTCCTGCAGCACGAAGGCCCCCACCTCGGCGCAATTGTCGGCAGTGACCATTCCCATGCGGCCCTCTCCAGCGCAGGCATAGAGCCGCCGTTCAGATCGAATCGTCTCAAGCTGGGCCAGAATATGTGAATCAGTCACGGTCTGAGGCGACACCAGGCACCACGGCACACCGCAGTCCTTCAGGGCGTCGATGGACATCCGATGCTGTCTATCGAGCGGATCGCCGTCATGGTCGACCGAACCATAGAGCTTGACGATCTGATGGACGCCCGCCTTCGTCGCCTGTTCGATGATCGCGCATTCACGTGCGCCCAGATCAGGATGCATCGGACTCACCAGGAAAAT
>DEYM01000020.1:4646-10026 GCA_002364555.1 Phycisphaerales bacterium UBA3158
GCGACGACACCGGTCACGGAACCGCCAGTGAGACCTGCCGCACGCGACTCACTTCGGGACATCGCCAGAACCGGAACACCCGCCTGAGACAGCTTCTCGGTGATCAGTCCACCGAACATTCCGGTCGCACCGGTGACGAGAACGGACATGGTTATTCCCCCTGCAATGAGTGTGGAAACGGATTCGCTCCCGAGTCCTACCTTATACAATGTCGAATCAGTCCAACAGGCCCCTCAGGGAGAAGATCATGACCACCGCGACCAGCACCAGTGAATTGACCTCGTTCAACCCAGCCACCGGCGAACCGGTCGGCCACGTGCCCGTGACCCCGGTTGCCGAGATCGATTCGATCGTCGCCAAGGCGCGGACCGCCCAGTCCAGCTGGGCCGCCATGACCCTCGAGGAACGGATCACCATTCTTCGCAAGGCCACGGACATCATGAAGGCTCGACAGGAATCGATCGCCGAGCAGCTCACCGCCGAGATGGGCAAGACGCTCAAGGAAGCCACCGGGGAGATCGCCTACGGCATCGGTGGCTATGACGCCGAACTCGACGAGATCGTCGACGCGGTCAGACCAGAGACGCATGAGGATGAACGAACAACCTCGACGCTGTATCACGATCCACTTGGCGTCTGCGCAGCCATCACCCCCTGGAACTTCCCGTTCCTCATGCCGTTGCAGGTGGTCGTTCCGGCGCTCGCATCGGGCAACACCGTCGTCATGAAGCCATCGGACGAGACTCCGCTCACCGGACAGGCCTTCGCGGAGATCTTCATGGAGGTTCTTCCCGAGAACGTGATGCAGATCATCCATGGTGGAGACGACCAGGGCAAGGCGCTCGTGAAGTCCGATGTGAACCTGATCGCCTTCGTCGGCTCACGTGCCGCGGGCCAGCACATCCTCTCGACCGCCGGTGCCGATCTCAAGCGCGTCGTCCTGGAACTCGGTGGCAAGGATCCGATGATCGTCCTCTCCGATGCCGATGTCGACGCCGCCGCCGACTTCGCCGTGAACAACTCCTTCCGCAACTGCGGCCAGGTCTGCGTGAGCACCGAGCGAATCTATGTCGAGAACGACATCGCCGAGGAGTTCGAGCAGGCCGTCATCGAACGGACGAAGGCGCTGACGGTCGGAAACGGCGTCGATGATGAGACCAAGATCGGTCCGATGATCAGCCGTCAGCAGAAGGATCATGTGCTGGCTCAGCTCGAGCGTGCCAAGCAGGAGGGTGCCACGGTCGCCTGTGGTGATGAGCCTGCCGAAGGCAACTTCGTCGTGCCCACCGTCCTGACCGGACTCAATCACGACATGCAGATCATGCGTGATGAGACCTTTGGCCCAATCGCCTGCATCATGCGAGTCGCCGATGCCGACGAAGCCGTCACCCTCGCCAACGACACCCCGTATGGACTTGGTGCCGCCGTCTATGGAGAGGCCGATCGAGCCGCCCAGGTGGCTCGTCGACTCACGGCCGGCATGACCGGTGTCAACCAGGGATGCGGCGGTGCATCGGGCACACCCTGGGTCGGTGCCCAGCAATCGGGCTATGGCTACCACAGTGGTCGCGACGGACATCGTCAGTTCACCCAGGTTCGTCTCGTCAGTCAACCCAAGTAGCGTGTAGTCGATATCCCCTACCATCCACCCGTGTCGAAACCAGTACTCATCTTCGGTGGCAGCTTCGATCCCCCGACGATCGCACACAGGGTTCAACCCTCACGCGTCGCGGAGATGATCGATGCCGATCGCATCATCTATGTGCCGGCGGCGATCAGTCCCCACAAGCTGGACCATCCCCCACTCGATTCCGCGCATCGAGTGGCCATGCTGAAGCTGGCGATCAAGGGTCTGCCCGACACCGTAATAAGCACCATCGAGATAGAGCGAGAAGGGCCCAGCTACATGATCGACACGCTGCGTTCCTTTCGCCGCCACATAGAGGATGCCCATCCACTTCGTCTGCTCATAGGAGACGATCAGGCGATGGCGTTCAACAGATGGAAGGACTGGTCGGACATCATCGAACTTGCCGAGCCCATCGTGATGCCCAGACTGCATCCCACGGCGGAATCCATGGCGATGGCCCTGGCGTCGCAAGGTGGATGGAGCGATGGGGAGATCAGTCGTTGGATCGATTGGCGAATCGATCTTCCGATCATGGATGTCGAGGCGACGATCATTCGTGAACGCATTGCCCGAAACGAGGCGGTCCATGACCTTCTCGCACCCGACGTATCCGACTACATCGGATCCAATCTGCTCTACTCGTCCACTGATTGAATGCGGATCATGAGGTCGTCGTGAGCATTCGACCTCGCCTGTCCCTCGTGATCGTCTCGCCAAGCTCGGCACGAACCAGGTCGCGAACGCGTCTTGGCAAGGGCCGCGCATCCGTGGTCTTTTCGTATCGGGCCATCCATTGGAGTGTTCGCTGGTTGTCGCCAAGCAGTTTGTTGAGAACGATCCAGTCGCAGATTTCACGAGTTCCCGCACTCCCCTTTTCCGCGTGATGCGTCATCTCAGATTCGAGCAGATCCCGGATCTCCTTGATCGGCTCCAGTGATTCGCTCGTCGCCTGTTCGATGAGTGGGCCGACGGCATGGATGAGGAGACTCTGACGAGCATCGTGGGTGCGATGATCGAGCTGGTTCGAGCAATTCCAGAGTCTGGCCCAGTGGGTGATGGCCACGTCGGTTGTCTCGAAGGCGAATACCGAACTGCTCTGGAGCATCGCCCTTCGGAAGCCGCTGTCGTCCGTGATCTGCCTCGTGTCCCCGACGGAACCACGCCCAACCAGGGCCATCACCAAGATGACACAGAACGCGAGGCTCGACAGGGACACGCAGGTTCGAGTTGATTGAGTCGGCAAATACATCCATGCATCTCCTGATCTGGGTCATCGGATCCGATCCTTCAGATGGGGATCGTTGATAAAAACGCGGTTCTGGACCATCAGGAGGCTGGCATCGCTTCATGATGATCTCAGGAGGGCTGCGTCCGCCAATGGGGGCATCTCACACTTCATTCCTCATTTAAGTAACTGGATTGACGCTCTGGGACGGTACAATCCGATGTTCCACTGCCCGGTCTGCACCGGGATTCGAGAATGATTCCTTCATGACTACTTCAGCCACCAATTCAGAACTGATGACGGAGACCGGCAACGGGCCCCGGCTGGCGTTCGTGAGTCTTGGTTGTCCGAAGAATCTGGTCGATTCGGAGTCGATGCTGGGCACGTTGGTCGACGCCGGTTATCAGGTCGTGCCCGAATCGGAGCCCCACGACGCCATCGTGGTCAACACCTGCGGATTCCTGGAAGCCAGCAAGGAGGAGTCCCTGTCGGTCATCCGGGAAGCCATCGATCGCAAGAACGAGGGTGAACTCAAGCGGGTCGTCGTCGCGGGCTGTCTCGTTCAGCGTCATAGAGCCAAGATGCTCGACTGGGCACCTGGCATCGATGCGATGATCGGAGTCTTCGATCGTGATCATGTGATCGAAGCCGTCTCGGGCATCGACAAGGACCCGCCGGAGCGGCCGGGTCTGGCCGAGTCCTCCGACAAGCCCAAGTACTGGATCGCCGGCAACGCCCTGCAGGCGGCTCGAGATCGCGGCGTGGACACCACCGAACTCACCGTTCACGGCAAGGACGGCAAGGGCATCGGCTACTTCGAGGGTGATGGCTCGAGACTTCGCCTGACGCCGCGTCACTGGGCCTATCTTCGCATGAGCGAAGGCTGCAATCAGCGATGCGCCTTCTGCACGATCCCGTCCATTCGCGGCAAGATGCGAAGCAAGGCGATGGATCACATCATCAGCGAGGCGCATGCGCTTCTCGCCGACGGCGCCTTCGAGCTCAACATCATCGGCCAGGACACCACCAACTGGGGCCGCGACATCGGGGACGATCGCGGTCTGGTCGGACTGCTGACCGAACTGAACAACACCGTCGCCCACCACGGCAACGGCTGGGTGCGGCTGATGTACGCCTATCCGACGAACTTCACGGACGAGATGATCGATGCGATCGCATCGCTCGATCACATCGCCAAGTACATCGATATCCCGCTGCAGCACATCTCGGACAACATGCTCACGAGGATGCGTCGAGGACTGCTCAGACAGGAACAGGAAGACCTGATGTACAAGCTGCGGGAGCGCATCCCGGGTCTTGCCATCCGCACGACCTTCATCACCGGCTTCCCGGGTGAGACCCAGGACGATCATGAACAGCTTCTGGAGTTCGTCAAGGACTTCCAGTTCGACATGATGGGCGTCTTCAAGTACAGCCACGAGGAAGGCACGGTCGCCGCGACCATGGAGAAGGATCCCCAGCTGTGCGTACCCGATGAGATCAAGCAGGCCCGCGAGGAGGAACTGATGCTGGCACAGCAGGAAGTCGCCTTCGAGAACGCCGCCTATCTCGCCGAGGAAGGCGCCATGTTCGACGTGCTCGTCGATGAGCAGTCGCACGATCGGGAGATCACCGAAGAGGGTCGTACGTACAACACCTACATCGGACGCTGCTATCACCAGGCCCCCGAGGTTGATTCCATCACCCTCCTGGCCAGTGAAGCCAAGCTGGCACCGGGTGAACTGATCCGTTCCCGCGTGGTCGGCTCGGACGGATACGATCTGATCGTTCGACCCGATGCCGAACTGCAGCGGATCACGAGTCTGCCGGTCATAGGATGATCCTGACGACATGAGCGAACAGATCCCCATTCTGGATGGTCACAACGACACGTTGACGCGTGTCTTCCCCGCAGCCTCGGATGTGACAGCCGGTTCGTTCCTCAAACGCGATACCAAGGGTCATATCGATCTGCCAAGAGCCCGCGAGGGTGGTCTGGCCGGTGGATTCTTCGCCTTGTTCATGCCCAGTGAGACCAGGAGCGAGATCCGGACCATCACGACCAACGATGGCCATCAGATCGATGCGCTGTGTGCTGATCCGCTCGATCGTGATCTGGCCCGTTCCCAGACGGAAAGCGTGCTCAGACGAACGGCCGATCTGTTCAACGAAGCCGATGGTGCCATTCGTCTGGTTCGAACGGTGAATGATCTCGAGGGCTGCATCAACGACAACGTGATGGCCTGCATCCTTCATTACGAAGGGGTCGAGATGCTCCGGGAGGATCTCTCCGATCTCGAGGGCGACTATCACCGCGGTCTTCGATCGCTGGGTCCGGTCTGGAGCCGCTCGAACGCGTTCGCCCATGGAGTCCCCTTCGCCTTCCCATGTACGCCGGACATCGGTCCGGGCCTGACGGAAGCGGGCAAGGAGCTGGTCCGCCGCTGCAACGATCTGGGCATCATGCTCGATGTCTCGCATCTGAACTATCGGGGCTTCATGGATATCGCGGAGATGACGACGGC
>DEYM01000017.1 GCA_002364555.1 Phycisphaerales bacterium UBA3158
TGATTCATCACGGGGCAACGTCCCCGGATACCACACCGCCGTACAAAAAAAGGCGCTGACCTCACAGGCCGCTTCCAACCAGGGGGCGGCCTGATCTACGCCAATCTTACTGGTGATACGAGGCTGCCTATATACTCAACCTGCTGAAGTGTTTTGAGATATCTCAACCAGGAATCTTCACTTCCACGATGAATTCCAATCGTCCGATCCCCCTATAGCCCGCTTTGCGATGACCCCAGGAGACGTGATGCCAAACCCGGAAGACGCATTAGATAAAGCGGAGTCGCAATCCATCCGAATCGATCGGCGTACCGCCCTGAAGGCAGCTGGAGCCATGGCTGCCCTACCCCTTGCAGGCTGGATAGTCGTAGACCCTGCACGAGTGGTCACGGACCCGCCGATTCCTGTGGTGCCCGGCGGCTCAGCCCCTTCGCCAGCAGATTGGCAGTCACTCGCCAAATCACTCACTGGTGATCTGCTTGAAGTCAGATCACCGCTCGACATCTGCCGCACCGAGCCAGGCAGCACGAGAGCCAAGGCTGTTCTCGAAAACATGAAGAACCCATTCTTCCTTGAAGAGCAACCGGGAGCGACCCACACCACCGGTTGGATCGGAGCCTTCGATGCTGCCGTCAGCCCCCGAGCGATCGCAGTGGAGAATGCACAGGATGTCGCAGCCGCAGTCGACTTCGTGCGTGAACACGGTCTGAAGCTTGTGGTCAAGGGAACCGGTCACGACTATCTCGGTCGCTCGTGCGCCCCCGACTCTCTGTTGGTGTGGACGCACCGCATGCGGGATATCACGGTTCACGACGACTTTGTACCCACTGGCGGTGACGGTACAGGCGTGCCTGCGGTGACGGTATCGGCAGGCTCACGATGGCTCGAGGCCTACGACGCGGTGACCAATCATGATGGCCGCTACGTCCAGGGCGGCGGTTGTACATCGGTCGGTGCGTGCGGGGGCTTCATCCTCGGCAGCGGCTTCGGTGCCCTCTCGAAACGCTTCGGCACCGGCGCCGGGAGCATGCTGGAGGCCGAGATCGTGACCGCGAACGGTGATGTGCTTGTCGTGAATGAGCACCAGCACCCGGATCTCTTCTGGGCACTGCGGGGCGGTGGTGGCGGCACCTTCGGCATCGTCACCCGATTGACATTGATGACCCACGAACTTCCGAAGACACTCGGCGGCTTCATGGGGAGCATCCAGGCGAAGAACGATGCGGCGTATCGCAGACTCATCGAACGGTTTCTGGGCTTCTACCGAACGCATATCAACAATCCCAACTGGGGTGAGACGGTCAAGTTCACTCCGGAGAACACACTCGAACTCGCTTTGATCTTCATCGATCTCCCGGAGGACGAAGCTCGAAGGATCTGGCGGCCGTTCCTGGACTGGATCGACGAACATGCCTCCGACTACGAGCGGAAGATTGAAATCGTATCGGTCCCCTTCAAGGACTACTGGAATATCGATTTCTGGCTGGAGAACTATCCATCACTCATCCAGAAGGATCCACGGAAAAATCAACCGAAGAGTCAGTTCTGGTGGAAGACCAACGATAGCGCCGTCTCGGAATACATGTACGGCTATGCATCTCGCTGGATTCCACTCGAGAGCTTCCAGGAACCCGAAGCGCTCGCAGGGACCTTCTTCGATGCTTCGCGACACTGGAACTTCAAGTTCTACATCAACAAGGCGTTGGCCGGCGCAGCCCCCGAGGCCGTTGATCGTGATCGCAGGACGTGCATCAACCCCAAGGTGTTCGACGCCGCTGCCTGGATCCTCATGCAGGCCAGCGACACCGATGTTTTTCCCGGGGTGCCCGGACATGAACCTGACCGCAGGAAAGCGGAGGATCTCGCGAAGCGTGTGGCTGCCGGCATCGAAGTCATTCGCAAGGCAACCCCCGGTGCGGGCAACTATGCGAACGAGGCCGATTACCACGAACCCGACTGGCAAGAGGCGTTCTGGGGCACCCACTATCCACGACTCCTCACGGTCAAGAAACGCTACGACCCGACCGGACTCTTCCAGACTCATCACTCGGTGGGGAGCGAGCCCTGAACCCAGGATGAATCACGATACGCATCCCAAGAACCTTTCAAGAAGCCCCGAACCGGCCAACCTCGCCAGTTCACCCTTGATCCAGGCACACGATCTGCCATGACTGGTCCTCCTGCCACTTCTGCACCATCCACACTGGTTCAAGATTGGATTTTTTCCACTGAACAACATCCCACTACGAAACCGGAGGCTCCACGATCATGACTCACAACCCACCGTCCCAAGCAATCTCTCGAACCTCTTCACGCTCTGTCGGATCCGGCTTTACCAATCTGATGCTTGTCGTCATTGCCGGACTCATGGTCTGGATGCAACTTGCTCCCGCGACGGCGGCCCCGAATCATGTGTCAGATGTGACACCGGATACTCCTCGAGTTGACGACACTCGTGATCTGATGACCAAGGCGGTCTTTGCCCTTGAGGCAATAAGCGAAGACATCGACCTCATGTACAGGAATACCGAAAGACTCAGAAATGCGCTGCAGCCCATGGCGATGGAACTACGTCTGATACAGGAAAACACGGAAGCCATTTTCAACAACACCGCGGAGTTCCTGGACCTTGAACAGAGATGATGCCCCCTGTCTTGTTTGCTCACGTGACTCATGCCGATCCGCCTGTCATTCGAACGCCGTGAGCTCCATAAGATCCATGATGTGGTGTTGATATCGAGATTCGTGAGTCGATCTAATCCGCAATTCGATTGATCTCCATTGATCTGATGACATAGGCACCCGCACCAGCGCCGGGTTCGAACATCACCTTTGTGATCGGTTCATTCGAATCGAGATCGAGATAGAACTCGTTCAGACCACCGCGAATCGAGGCAGCACTGCTTCGATCCACCGACATCTCCTGCGCGTCCGATGACCAGAAGATTCTCGCTTCCCCCAGACCCGGAGACTCCATCCGTATTCTGGCGACATGGCGTTGACCAGCGGAAAGCTCCAGGCCGTGGAACACGACTGCGGACGAGACCGCTGCACTCGTCAGATCGATTCTTCCATCAGCCATGGTCGCCTCGACACCCGATGCCGGATACAGCCGATCGGGATCCAGATTCGACAATGACCAGACTGGGACCGAATCACTCCTCTGCCAACTCAGCGAGGCGGCATCGGGGTCAGGAGCCGCCAGCACCCGGATGAGTGTGGCTGGCGCCAGACGTTCGACGACCTCAAGCACGACGGTGTCGTAGTCTTCAAGAGCCTGGGACATGAACTCAGGCGTGGCATCCGAGTAATGGATGAACGTCAAGTCCTCGAAGTACGGACGGATGAGAGCCCTGGCAATCCAGGCGATGCATGAATCGTGAACAATGAGTGTTCGTCCTGGAATGAGCTCCGACGCCTCAGCCGAGACATAGGTCGAACGAACTGGATACTGCCAACGGTGCGGATGAACATCGACTGCCGAGAAGTCCTTATGGATCCGGCCATCGAAATCGACCTCATCAACCCTGACCCCAGGCCGTTGCGTCACGAGCACCTGCTTACTTTGAACCGGATACGTTTCAAGCCCCGCCATGCCAAGGAGATCCCCCGGTCGCCTGGTGACCCTGAGTGGAACGACTGACGAGTCCTCCCAGAGACCCGGCTGCACGGAGTCGACGATGGCCCTGGCCATCACCACCCCGCCATACCAGCTCAGGTGCGTGTCAGCCCTGAAGTACAGCTCGTGTTCGGATGAGACCTTCTCGCTGAGCATCGCGGCATGCAGATCGATGATCCGCTCATCATCATCCTGGGCAAACCGAGCCCGGAACCTTGAGCGGTCATCCTGAATCCGTGCCAGATCACGTTTGCCATCATCAGTCAAGTGTTCGGGGTAGATCGCATGCTTGTCAGGTGTGATCAGAATCCGGAAGACCGAAGATGCCTCCGCATTTCTGTCGAGGAAACCATCAAGCTGCTCCAGGGCTTCGGCAACGGTCTGGTTCGGCTTCTGCCAATGGTCTCCGTAACTGTCGACCAGGAAAAACCATCCATCCTCGCCACGATCAACCACACCCAGCCGACGCTCATCGAGGAGTTCGACTTCGATCCATCTCTTGAAGGTGATCAGGTCACCACGAAATGGAACTCGTTCACGCAACCAGTCGGAAAGATCATCCCACTTGTCCGTGTCGAGGACATCACGCGCATGCTCCAGAACAGGAAACGCTGCCGGTGACCGGTTCTCCGCATCACGTATGAACGCCGCATTCCGTTCGAGACTAAATGGCAGCAGCAGGATCGGGCTGCAGAGCAGCACGAGCACCACGATTCCACCGGGATTTCTTGCTGGTCTTGCCATCTAGAACTGGAAGTAGAGGAATGGTGAGAAGGTGCCGCCGATCACGATGAGCAGGGCGAGTGGAAACAGAAGGCAGGACAACACGATCCGGAATGCCAGTGCGGAACGATGATCGGATTCATCCAGCCATCGACCTGTACTGATTCGCCCCGGCAGAAGTGCGATGCCACTGCCGATGATCAGGAAGAGGACGCTCTGCGAGGTCAGCACGGAATCGAGACTGCCGGAGGTCGTCATCAGGGAAAAGTCGAACAGCGTGGCGTAGTACTCGCCTGCATGCGTGATGTCCACAGCTCGGAAGACCACCCACCCGAGCATGACGATCAGGAGGGTCGCCAGACGCCTCAACGGAAACATGCCCAGAAGCTCGGGACGGTTCTGGCCGGTGAGCCGATCGCAGATCAGCCAGAAACCGTTGTAGACACCCCATGCGATGAAGGTCCAGTTGGCTCCGTGCCAGAAACCAGTCAGCAGAAAGACGATGATCAGATTGAAGTAGACCCTGGGCATGGCGCAACGCGAACCACCCATCGGGATATAGACATAGTCACGGAACCAGTTGGACAGCGTGATGTGCCAACGACGCCAGAAGTCCGTCATGCAGATGGCGGAGTATGGCCGTCTGAAATTCTCCGGAAGCTTGAATCCGAACATGCGACCCATGCCGATCGCCATGTCGCTGTACCCCGAGAAATCGAAGTAGATCTGCAGGGTGTAGGCCAGCAAGCCGATCCAGGCGTCCCCCGCACTGAGAGTCGCGCCTGGGGCGAAGGCCGCATCGGCAATGATCCCGATGCTGTCGGCGATCACCACCTTCTTGACGAGTCCATGGGCAAATCGAATCGCGCCCGAGGAGACGTGATCCAAGTCGAATGGACGGGACTTCAACTGCGTGCTGATTTCGTGGTACCGGACAATAGGGCCTGCGATCAACTGCGGAAACAATGAGACGTACAATGCGAAATCGATCGGATTGTGCATCACTCTGGCCTGACCACGAGCGACATCAATCACGTAGGACGTGGCCTGGAAGGTGAAGAATGAAATACCGATCGGCAGGGCGATGTCCGTCCAGCCGATCTGCCCCATGCCGATGCCTCCACCGACATCGTTGATCTGGTCGACGAAGAAGTTGGCGTATTTGAACCAGGCCAGTATTCCGATGTTGAGGATCACCGAGAGTGAAATCGTACCATTCCGGACGATCCTGCTGCCGGTAGCTCGCGCCTGATCCGCGAGGAGCCCGAGCAACCAGTTCCCCCCGATGGAGACCAGGAGCACCAGAACGAACTCTCCACCACCCCAGGTGTAGAACACCAGGCTCGCGATCAACAACCACAGATTCCTCAACATGGGCCCGATGCCGAGCAGGGCATACATGCCCAGCACAACCGGAAGAAAGAAGAAGAGGAATGTCTGGGAGGAGAAGACCATGGAGTATGAGCCATCCCGATTCAGCTGGCTGGATGCATGATAGCTGCGGATGAAAACGACATTCATTATGCCTTCAAGTCGGAAACCGGAGATCGTGGTGCTCAGATCATCCCATGAGGCTTCTGACGGCACTAGTAGTCATCATCGATTCCAATCAGACGATCGAAGATGAGCCGAGCTTCTCGGTTGCTCTGGGAGATCTCGATGAGGACGGCGATCTCGATACCTGGATCGCCAACGATGGGGATCCCAACACGGTGTGAATCAACATCGTCCAGGACGCATGCTGTACTGGACTCAAGTGGATCCAACTACAGCGTGAAACCTGCCTGTGGATCGGTGGTACATACATTGGCGGAAGCTGTGCAGAGTCGATCTGCGAGGAAACCCAGCTCGATGGTGTCTGCCATGTCACGAGTGGACGCGACCAACTCAGTCAGAATGTCTGCATCAATCTAGGCGGCACCTGGCCGAAGGACAGCGAATGCATCGTCTGCCCAGCTCCCTGCATTGGGGACCTCGATGACGACGGCGACTTCGACGTCGAGGATGTACTGAACTTGCTGTCCAACTTTGGATCAATGTGTCCGTAGCGACCCGCCCGAACCATGATGCGAGAATCTGCTGTTGCCCCGGTAGAGATACTGTCGGGGCTGGTCTATCCAGCTGTCCGGACGTTAGTATCTTGGATGCTTCCAACGCCTCACAAGGACATCACATGCCTGTTCTCATCCGATCACTCCTGCCATTGTTCATCCTCACGATCCTGACACCGCTTCAAGCAAGTGCAACCCCGGGGGCGAATCCGCTGCGACCACTTGACTGTTCGAGCCCTCTCGACACCATGGAGAGCTACATCGAATCGATCGATGCAATCACGGCTTATCTATACGGAGAGCACTGGAACGAGCCCAGCGAGAAGTCCGTCGAGAAGATCAATGTCCGGATCAAGGCGCTGATGCGGCTCATCGATACCAGCAGCTTTCCTCCAGCCCTGCGACACAAGATGGCCACCGAGGCATTGCTTCATCTTGCAGAGGTGATTCGACGCATCGATCCGGTCATTCTCCTCTCTGCTCCGGATGAGCGACCAGGCGAGGAGCTCCCGAGCTACTGGACGGTTCCCGACACCGAGATCAGCATCATCAGGATCGAGGAGGGTGAAAGAGCAGGCGAGTACGTATTCAGCGCTGAGACAGCCGAACGCTCCATCGAGTACTACGAACTGGTCGAGCATCTCCCCGTCTATGGTCAGGAAAGCACATGGCTGAACAAGCGTGAATATCTGACACCCTCGGGATGGATGCTCTCTTCGAGCTCCATCGAGGCCTTTCCAGATTGGCTGAAACGACCCTATCTGGGACAAGGGCTCTGGAAGATCATCGTGCTGACAATCTTCATAGCATTCTGGGTAACACTGATCTTCTTCACTGTACGAATATGCCGGATGAGAGACGGCGAACAGGAACTGGCACGATATTCACGCAAACTGTGCCTGCCTCTGATCATGATCTTCATCTCCTGGAACATGCAGTTCGTCCTCTTCCAGCTGAGTCTCACCAGCCTGTTCGCGACAGGACTCGCCTTCACCACGTCCGTCATGTTCTACGTGGGACTCGCGGTGCTCGCGATGCCGCTGGTCATGCTGTTCGTCGAACTGATCATTCGTTCACCGCATATCGCACCCGACTGTCTCGATGCCCATCTTCTCCGGATAGGAGGGCGAACTGCCGGCCTGGCGATCGCCATCACGTTCCTCTTCCTGCTCAGCGAGCAGATCGGATTCCCGCTCTACGGCGTTGTTGCAGGCGTGGGCATCGGCGGCCTGGCGGTCGCGCTCGCCGCCCGGCAGTCGCTGGAGAACTATCTGGCCGGCATCAATCTTCTCA
Source organism: Phycisphaerales bacterium UBA3158 (assembly GCA_002364555.1). GTDB lineage: Bacteria > Planctomycetota > Phycisphaerae > Phycisphaerales > SM1A02 > UBA1668. Next base: position 7,687 of record DEYM01000017.1, read on the forward strand.
GCGACCGACCGATGACGATTGGCGACTGGTGCAAGTATCAGGATGGTGGACAGGACACGTTCGGAGAGGTGCTCTCGGTGGGCATGCGATCGACTCGCATCCGGAACTCCGACAGCACCGTGACATCCATACCCAATTCGAAACTTGCCAACATGATGATCACCAATCTGACGGCTCGTGATGGAACATATCGTTTCAAGAAAAGTCTGCGGTTGCAGATGGACTCCTCGAGAAATCGAATCGACGATGTTCTTGACCAGATCCGAATCTATCTGACGGAATTTGGTCCGGTCAAGGACAAGATTCCCCATGTGCATCTCGAGAACATCGGTCCAGACGCCATCAACATCAGGGTGGCCTGCAATCTCGATACGACCGACGAAAGCAATCATTGGATACGGTTCCTCAATCTGCAGCAGGAGATCCTGATGCGGATCAGCGACATCGTCGAGAAGAACGGGCTGCAGTTCGCCTACCCCACCACGATCATCAAGAACATCGGTGAGATGAACCGTCCCGAGGGGCCTTCAACGGGCACAAGCAACGCCCAACACCCATTGGCTGACTGAAAGAGGACTCGATGACACCATCATCTCGACTTCATCGAACAGTGGACGAGGGCCAACCGGAAGAACTCTAGTGGTCCGGATCCATCAGGAATTGATTCATGCCCAATGGGGCATGTCTCTCCACGAACTGCACAATCACATTGTCATAGTCCATCATTGCCTGATGCATGGATGACGATGTCATGTCCTTGTAGTGCTTGAACGTGATGTCATTGAAGAATGATCTGAGGAGTGGACGAGCGATCGATCCAATGCACGAATCGTGCAGCAGAAGTGTTCGGCCGGGCACCATCGGCAATGATTCATCCGATCGATACTGGATCTTGAGCGGGAGTCGCCATGCCAACTCCTGTGCATCGATAGTCGAGAAGTCCGTATACAGCTGATCCTCGAACTCAATCCGAGACACATGCACTCCAGGTCGGTATATCGCGAGCATGTCGTACTGGAGTGGCTTCTTCACGGACGATCCGATCATCTTGCGAAGGTCCCCCTCCTTCTCGTAGACGTTCGTCAGGAGAACATGGTCTCCATCCCACGCACCAGGAAGGAGGGAGTCGATGATGGCTCTGGTCATGACAAGAGCACCATGAAGGTTCTGGTGGGTGTCATCGCGGAAATAGAGCTCATGATCACCCTGAGACTTGGCCTGCAGCATGGCACCATGGATATCGATGACATGAGAGTCGTCCTCGACTGCGAACCGTCGCTGCAATCGTGCCCGATCATCTGAAACGGTGGCGACATCTCGTCGCCCATCCTCGGTCAGATGCTCTGGATAGATCGTGTGCTTGTCTGGCAGAAGCAGCAAGCGGAACGAGGCCTTCGAGTCCGCGTGACGAGCAATGAAGGCATCCAACGAAGTCACCGCATCAGCCACATCATTGGCTTCCTGTCGCCAATGCAGGCCGTAGCTGTCACGGAAGAAGAGCCATCCATCATCGCCACGATCGACCCTTCCAAATCGTCTCTGAAGAAGGAATTCGGTGTCGGCCCACGACTTGGCCATGATCACATCGCCTCGGAACGGAACTCGCTCCTCAAGCCATGCCGACAGTTCCTCCCAGGTACTCTCCAGAAGCAGGTCATCAGGTGTGCGAACATCCGGAAAACCAGTCAACTCCCTGTTTTCGATCCCATTGATGAATGAACGGTTTCTGGCAAAGAAGAAGGGCGACAGTACAACCGGACCGCAGAGCAGCAGGAGCGAGACGATGGCCGCGAGATTGGTACCGTTTTTCTTCATCAGAACTGGAAGTACAGGAAGGGTGAGAAGGTCCCACTGATCACGAATATCAAGGCCAGTGGGAACAATATGCAGGAAAGAACAATTCGGTAGAGGACGGCACGAGTACAGGTGGATTCATCCAACCATTGGCCAGTGCTCAATCGCCCTGGAAGCAATGCGATGCAGCTTCCGACGATCAGGAAGAAGACGGCCTGCCTGGTCAGGACGGAATCCATCACACCGCTCATCGATCCCAGGGGAAAATCGAAGAGCGTGGCGTAGTACTGGCCTGCCTGAGTGATGTCCTCCGATCGAAAGACCACCCAGCCGAGCATGACCACGAAGAAGGTGGCTGCTCTTCGAAGCGGTATCCAATCGAGGGATTCCGGCCTGGCCTGACCGGTGATCCGATCCAGGATCAACCAGAAGCCGTTGTAGACGCCCCACACGATGAACGTCCAATTGGAACCGTGCCAGAGACCCGTCAACAGAAAGACGATCACGAGATTGCGGTACGTCTTCGTCTTGGGGCATCTGGATCCACCCAGGGGTATGTACACATAGTCCCGAAACCAGTTGGAGAGCGTGACATGCCATCTTCGCCAGAAATCGGTCATGCACACCGCCGAGTATGGCCGCTTGAAGTTTTCAGGAAGACGGAATCCGAACATGCGGCCCATTCCGATGGCCATGTCGCTGTAGCCCGAGAAGTCGAAGTAGATCTGCATGGTGTAGGCGAGAAGACCCAGCCAGGCATCTCCTGCATTGATCTGTGCTTCGGAACCGAAGGCCGTATCTGCGATGACACCGATGCTGTCAGCGATGACCACCTTCTTGACGAGGCCGTGGGTGAATCGAAGCATTCCCGATGAGACATGTTCCCAGTCGAACGGACGATCCTTCAGCTGATCCGAGATCTCGTGGTATCTGACAATGGGCCCTGCGATCAACTGGGGAAAGAGCGATACGTAGAGAGCGAAGTCAATAGGGTTCCTCATCACCCTGGCCTGACCGCGGGCGACATCGATCACATAGGAGGTAGCCTGGAATGTGAAGAACGAAATCCCGATTGGCAGAGCGATCCGGCTCCACCCGAACTCGTCCATGCCGAAGCTGGCTCCCACATCATTGACTTGATCAATGAAGAAATTCGCATACTTGAACCAGGCGAGGATCCCGATGTTCAGCAGAACCGAAAGCGTTATCGATCCACGCTTCGCGAAAGGCGAGCCGTTCATATGCGATCGTTCGGCAATCAGACCCAGCACCCAGTTGCCGGCAATCGACAGCAACAGGACCAGAATGAAGTCCGCACCACCCCATGCATAGAAGATCAGACTCGCGAGCAGCAGCCAGAGGTTCCTGAGCATGGGACCGATGCCCAGCAGGAAGTACATTCCCAGCACGACTGGAAGAAAGAAGAACAGGAATGTCTGTGAGGAAAAAACCATGCCGAGTTGTAGAACACCCCCTTTGACCATACTACTCATCTGAAGGGCATGGGAGCGAGGCGGTGCACTTGACGCAGAACGCCTGCACAACGGCACCTGCAGGCACGATCAGCCGCGAGACAGGATCTATCGGCAACCGGCTTGATGACGAAGACGGCATCGACATCGAGGTCATGCCGAAATTGCCGCCCAACCTTGGATCGGCGTGCCGCTGGATCCTGCCTCTGTTCCACGATGCACGACATCACCGCAGTCCAGCGGAGACTCTGCCGGACCAGTCCCTCAGGCTGCCGCTTCAACAGCCAGCCGTCCTGTGATGATCATCGATTTTCATGGCCCGACCATAATCGCCACTTGGAAAAAACCGCATCTGATCTTCATAGATCGTGGGGATGGCCCACTCATCAAGAGGCGTAGATACCGTCACAAGCTGTTCTC
>DEYM01000043.1 GCA_002364555.1 Phycisphaerales bacterium UBA3158
GATGTGATCGCCGTCGAGGCGCTGGAGGGAACTGCCGGCATGATCACTCGCGCAGGTGATCTGTGTCGTCGATCCGGATGGACACTGCTCAAGACATCGAAGGTCGATCACGATCGACGAGCCGATGTGCCGACCATCGGAGTCCAGACGATCCATGAACTCTCCGCTGCGGGCGCGGGCTGCCTGGCACTCGGCACGGGACGTGTGATACTCATCGATCGACCTGCCGTACTCGCCGCTGCCGACAAGGCCGGGATAGCGATCGTCGGTGTCGCCTCCTCGTGTTCCGAAGGCTGAAGCCCATGACCGGAGAATCAAATCACTCCAATCGAAGATGGGTGTCCCGAGCAGGTGAGAAACTGGATCATGCCCTGGACGTCTTCGAATTGGATGTCGCTGGATTCCGATGTGCCGACTTCGGCTGCAGCACGGGTGGATTCACCGACTGCCTGCTCCAGAGAGGCGTCGCCCATGTCTTCGCCGTTGACACCGGTTACGGCGTCCTCGATTGGAAACTCAGGCAGGACGAACGCGTGGAGGTGATGGAACGAACCAACGTGATGCATGCTTCATGCCCTGGTGATCCCGTGGACCTGATCGTGATCGACGTGGGCTGGACCCCGCAATCCAAGGTGCTTCCCATTGCCGCCAGGTGGCTCGCCGCTGGTGGACAGGTCATTTCACTCATCAAGCCGCACTACGAGGTCTCCGCCAGAACTCGCGGACAGGGGCATGCCCGACTGGAGGATCATGAAGCGATCGAGGCCTTCCGGGACACTCTGGATTGCATGCCTGAATGGGGCTGGGAAGTAGTTGCCCACACACCATCCCCCATTCGAGGTGCCAAAAGTGGAAAGGGACGAAAAGGGGCCGGAAATCTCGAGTTTCTGGCCCAAATTCGACCCCTTGCAGCGACTTGAAACGGTTCGTTTTTCCCAATGTCCCAAACCCGCTGGAACCCCTCGCGAACAGCTCGTTTGCGGTAGAATGATCGGGCTGTAATAGACGCGCACGAACCGACCGAAAACACTCGGGCCAAGCTGGCACAGAGAGTGAATCGAGACTCCATAAACGATGACCGAATCTGACAAATCAAAGGACGACAACTCGTCCCCAGAGATTTCGAACAATGGCCTCGGCCATGTGATCGAACAACAGATCGACCGGGAACTGCACGACAGTTACCTGACCTATGCGATGTCCACGATCATGGATCGCGCCCTGCCGGACGTGCGTGATGGCCTCAAGCCTTCACAGCGCCGGATCATGGTGGCGATGAACGATCTGAATCTTTCCCCCGGACGCAAACATCGTAAATGCGCGAAGATCGCCGGCGATACATCGGGCAACTACCACCCTCATGGCGAATCCGTCATCTACCCGACACTGGTCAATCTCGGCCAGAACTGGAAGATGCGAGTCATGCTTGTGGACAAGCAGGGCAACTTCGGTTCCATCGATGGCGATCCACCCGCCGCCATGCGATACACCGAGGCTCGACTGACTCATGCCGCCAGCGAGATGCTCGACGACCTCAAGCTCGGCACGGTCGACTACGCACCCAACTACGACGAGACCCGTTCAGAACCACTCGTTCTTCCAGGACGTTTCCCCAACCTGCTCGTCAACGGCTCCAACGGCATCGCCGTGGGCATGGCCTGCTCCATGCCTCCCAACAATGTCACGGAAGTATGCGATGCGATCATGGCCGTCATCGATGATCCGGACATCGAGATCGAACGCCTGATGGAGATAATGCCCGGGCCCGACTTCCCCACCGGGGGCATCATCGTCGGTCGTTCCGGAATCGCCCAGGCGGCCGTGCATGGACGTGGACGCATCAGGGTTCGAGGCAAGGTGTCTCACGAGACGATTGGTCGTCGTGAAGCTCTGGTCATCAACGAGATCCCCTATCAGGTCGTGCAGAACAACCTCATCGAGAAGATGGTCGATGCTGCCAAGAATGGTCGAATCGACGGCATTGCCGACATCAAGAATCTCTCCGGCAAGTCCCATCGAACCAGAATCGTCGTCTACCTCAAGAAGAATGCGGATCCCGATGTCGTCGAGAAGCAGATCTATCGACACACGCCCTTGCAGACGACCTTCTCGATAATCAACATCGCGCTTGATCGAAATCGGCCGAGAACACTCGGACTCAAGCCTCTGATCCGTTGCTACATCAACCACAGACGCAATGTCATCCGTCGACGCACCGAGCACCTCCTCAGGGAAGCCCGGAAACAGGCGCACCGACTTGAAGGACTGATCCTCGCCGTCTGTGATGTGGATGAGGTGATTCGACTGATTCGCGCAAGCCAAACCCGCGAAGAGGCCATTGCCTCGCTCATGGAACGCAGCTTCGTCATCTCCTCCAGTCACGACTACGCCCCGCAGGTGCCGGAGATCCTGCTGAAGCGTTCGCAGGAAGGCGATGGCATTCTGCTGACCCGTGTCCAGGCTGAAGCGATCGGTGCACTTCGACTCATTCAACTGGTCGGACTCGAGATCGAGAAACTGACCGCCGAATACCAGGGCCTGCTCGAGGAGATCGAGGAATTCGAATCCATTCTCGGCAGCGAGGAGCGTGTCCTGACCATGATTCGAGAGGATTGCCTCTCCATCAGGGAACGATTCGGCACGCCACGCCTGACCGATATCCAGGATGCCGAGGAAGACGGCTTCGACATGGGCGAGTTGATCGCCGAGCATGATGTCGTCGTGACCATCTCGCACGAGGGATACATCAAGCGGGTCCCGCTCGATACCTATCGGGAGCAGGGACGCGGTGGCCGGGGAATCAAGGGCGCCGGCACTCGTGACGAGGATTTCATCGAGCATCTGTTCGCATCATCGAGTCATGACGATCTGCTCTGCTTCACGGACACGGGCAGGGTCTTCAAGCTCAAGGTCTGGCAGGTTCCGGAAATGTCCCGTACCAGCCAGGGCCGTGCGATCGTCAATCTCCTCAGACTCAAGGAGGGTGAGCGAGTCGTCGCCTTCCTGAGCATCAAGGACTTCGAGAAGGGAGAGAACTATCTCTTCTTCGCAACCGCCTCGGGTCGAGTCAAACGAACCGCCCTCACCGACTATCGCAACGTGAACGTGGCCGGAATCAACGCCATCAATCTCCGTGAGAACGATGAGTTGATCGGAATCGTCCAGACCCATGGAAACGACGAGGTCCTCCTCGCCACGGCGACGGGCATGTCCATTCGATTCAACGAGAACGATGCGAGAGTGATGGGCCGTACGGCATCGGGCGTCAAGGGCATATCACTGGCAGCGGACGATCATGTCGTCGGACTGGTTCGTGTCGCCGACGATGCCGATCTCCTGACCGTCACCGAGAACGGATACGGCAAACGAACACCCATGACGGAATATCTCGTCCATTCAGAGGATGGAACCGTCCGGTCCCAGAGCCGCGCCGGCAAGGGACGACGGGATATCCGGACAACCGACCGCAATGGTCGCGTCGTCTCGATTCGATGTCTTGAGGACAACGAGAGCATCATCCTGGTCAGTTCAGGTGGCATGCTTGTCAGGATTCCCGGCGATTCCATCAGCCAGATCGGCCGGAATACCATGGGCGTCAGACTGGTGAATCTCAAATCCGAAGATGTCGTCGTCGCCACCGCCAAGGTATTCGATACCGAAGACGATGAGCAGCCTGATCAAGAAGCTGCCGCTAGCACAGCAGAACCCGAATCCACCTGATCGCGGAGTCGGTTAGGATGAAATCGCAATTCCGGCAGTAGTCCGGAAAGGGAGAGCCGCAATGGCCTTGAATGCCTGGTCCGACACGATCATGATCGCTGAACTCAACGACGAGCCCATGTTCTCCGAGGACATGGACAACTTGATCCAGCAGCTTCGAACACTTCGAGAGAGCAAGGATCAGGTTCCCGACGTCATCGTCGATCTTCAGAATGTCGCCACAGTCAACTCGTCCAATCTGGCTGCCCTGCTCACAGCCCGTGAGCTGCTCGAGAAATCCGAACCCAAGCAGAGGCTCATCATCTGCAGCGTCAGTGATGGAATCTGGACGGCGCTGCTGGCAACGGGACTTGATCGGATCTTCGCCTTCAGCGAGAACGTCACGACGGCTCTGGCCACGTTGCAGTTGGACCTCTAGCGGTCGCGAGACCCTCTCATGCTCAAGCTTCGCAGGCAAGAAACGGAACCCCGAATCGAGTTGATGCCGTTGATCGACGTCATCTTCCTGATCCTGACGTTCTTCATCTACGCCATGGTCCTCATGGTTCGGGTCGACATGCTGCCGGTCCCCCTGGAAAGCTACGGTTCCTCTGAAGAACCCTCGTCCACACCTGCGGTAGGTGTGACGCTGCGGCTTGACGGCAACATCTACGTCGGGCATGACCAGGTCACGATCGACGAGGTCCTTCCGGCGCTCAAGGATGTGATGGATTCCGAACCGGGCACCATCGTCTACATGGTGATGGAGGCAGGCAATGGCACGGTTGACCGTGGACCGCTTCTCACCTCTCTCTGGGATCGCCTGCATCTGGCCGGCATCGACATCCAGCTCGTCGGGCAGGACAGGGAATCCGGGAGTACGACGCCATGATCGATCGCGAACGATTGATCATCTGGGGTGCCCTGATCATCTCGATCGCGATCCATCTGTTCATTCTGCTTCCCGGACTCGTCGAGGCCTCCTCACCGGAACAGAAGATCGAGGAGGAGGAGTACCTTCTCAACAAATCGGAATTCAAGAAGCAGGAAGAGGAAGAAGAGGAGAAGCTGGAACTTGGCATCGATGACTCCGAGGCATCGACGCTTACATGGATCGGCTACAAGGAATATCAGGAGCACATGGCGAGACTCGCCGATGTGGAACAGGCAGAGCTCCAGGCCGGATCAGCCATGCCTTTGTCCGGCGGCGCCCCCGCCGCACCCGACAGGCCGGAGGTCACGCCTCAGCAACCGACAGAACCAACACCCGAGACGGCCCAACCGTCCAGCGAACCCTCCACTACGCCTGCCGAACAGGAGACGCCCGCTTCCAATGCGCCGGTGGAGGAACAACCGATCGATTCCGCCACCGGACCGAAATCGACCGACAAATCCGACACCCCGCCACCTCCGGGTGGTCTTCCGAAGCTGCCCGAGGGACCAGCACCTCCGGGTGAGACGAGCATTCCCCTTCAGGGTGTCGAATCGAAGCAGCCCGACGAAGCGCTTCCCGAGTCGACCTCCGAAGAGCAGACTCCTCCGGTCGCCAATCCGAAACCTTCGGAGTCCCCCGCTTCGGAGAAGCAGGAACCCAAACCCGAAGCTACTCCTCAAGAGACGAAACAAACGGAATCGAAGGAGCCCAAGCCTCCAGTCCAGCCCACTCCTCCGGTGGCACCATCGAAAGCCGGCCCCGGCGGCACAGCCGGTGCAGGCCCGCCTGTTCCCGATTCCTCTCCTGCCAGAGACGAGACGGACGACAAGCTCCCGCCCAAACCGGATGCGGCCAAGTCCGATTCCTCCGCCACTTCGACCGTGAAGGTCCCGCTGAAGGATTGGAAGAAGGGCAAGCCGATCGCCGCCTCGGGGCTTCGTCTCTATCCTCGTCGCCCGACGTTCACGGCCCTTCAGGGTGTGACTGCGGGAGGCAGCAAGAATCTGTTCGTGCGATTCGAGTTCGGATCGAACGGCAAACCCGCCAAGGTCACCCTGGTCCGAGGCACTGGAATCATGGCGCTCGATCGGACGTTCACTGCCAGCTTCTATCAGTGGCGAGCCAGTGGCAAGCAGCTGAAGAAACTCAAGAAGGGCGAACGTATTCCGGTCCAGCTCGAGATCGTCCTCACCGTCAACTGACGCGGCGGTTTCTCACGAACCGAAGACGTCTCGCCAGCTCTGCATTCGAGATTCATCCGTCATGATGTAGCTCAATGGCGTCACGCTGATGTGGCCATCGAGCACGACCTCCACATCGGAACCTGGTGCCGTATGCTGGAAGTTGAGTCCACTTCCCGCAGCCCAGTAGTAGACCTGGCCGTCGGGGCTCACGCGACGCTCGTAATCCTCCTCCAGAGGTGCGCTGTTCATGCCCACGACATGAACGGCGGGCATCGGCATACCCTCGCTTTCCGTCTTTGGAAGATTTATGTTCACGACTTCATGGGGATCGAGTGTCTTCTCGAGCACACGATCGATGACCGTTCTGGCTATCTCGGCGGCGCGTGCCCACTGCGTCTTTGGACGATCCCTCATGAGCAGGCTCACTGCAATCGAGGGTACCCCGAGAAAGGCCGATTCCACCGCTGCGGCGACGGTTCCGGAGTAGATGACGTTGATGCCGATGTTGGCTCCACTGTTCATCCCACTGATGGTCAGATCCGGTCTTGTGCCCTCGCCGAAACGTTCTTCCCAGAGAGACCGCATCGCAAGCTTCACGCAGTCCGCGGGTCGCCCGTCGATCGCCGTACCCTTGACTCCGGGTAGCATCTCGACATCCTGCACCATCAATGGTTCGGTGTAGGTGATGCCGTGACTGGTCGCGGACTGGACCGTCTTGGGAGCGAACACGACAAGTTCACCAAGACCTTCCAGGGCCTTGTAGAGCGCCTTGATGCCGGGGGCCATGATTCCATCATCGTTCGTCAGCAGAATTCTCATGCGCTACTTCCCTTGTATCAACGCGGTTCCAGAACATATTCACGCCCGCCCCAGATGACCGGCTCTCCATTCTGGAGAACAGCAGCCCCTTCCTTGAGAATCCTGGCCAGATCCTCGCATCCCATGGGGAACCGCCAGAGCGAGAGACGTGTCTGGTTGAATGAGCGATAGATCAAACCAAGAACTCCGATCTGGATCAGCATCGCCGCGATGGAAACCGCCAATGCGGCTGTTCCCATGAAGGCGTCGCCGGCGATCCATGTCGCCACTCCAAGCAGAGCTCCAGCAAGACAAGCCGATGGAATACCCAGGCCGATGACTCGAAGCCTGAACGCCCATTGCCTCATTCGGTCGGGCTTTCGTCTGCATGACTCTATGAATATGCGTTGCCAACCTCTTCGAAAAGCCGTCGATGAGGAGTACATGGAGCACTCGAGCAGACCATCTGAACTCAGGAGGTGAACCCTGCCACCCTGGTCCGAAACGCATCGGGCAAAGGCGATGTCCTCAAGCAGATCATCATGCACCGCCTCATGACCACCGATGCGTTCGTACCATTCACGATCGAAGATCATGAACTGCCCGTTGGCAAATGGTCTTGGTGATTCATCGCGATTCACCCGATCGGGTGGATAGAGCGTCATGAGCATCAGCGAGGCCACGGTCTGGGTGCGCCGCTCGTAGATCTCCTTGACGGTCAGCTTCGTCAGGAGGCTCATGAGGGAAGAGCGTCGGCCCCTTGCAGAGGTGACGGCGGCTCTGATCAGATCCGGCGAGGGCAGCGTGTCTGCATCCATGAAGACGAGATACTGACCTCTGGCACCAGCGGCACCAAGACGAGCCGCATTGCATTTGCCCGCCCAGTTCGATGGGCAATGATGGTTTTCTATGATGCGGACTCTCGGATCACCATCAGTCGTGCGTCGAAGAATATCGACGGTTTCATCAGTGCATCGATCGGCCACGAAGATTATCTCGAGGGAAGCCCAATTCTGAGCCATCAGGCCGCGAGCACATCGTTCGATGATCCGTGCCTCGTTGTGAGCCGGAACAACGATGCTCACGGGCATTTCCTCGATGGTGTCCTTGATTCGACTTCGAACACTGAGATCGCTTCGAAGCGTTCGCTTGATGCGCCACCAGACCACGATCCAGAAAAAGAGAGAACCTGCACAGGCGAGGATGATGATCCAACAGAGGATCTGGAGTACGAGCATGCATGAAGTGTAGAGCAATACTGACTTGGGGAAGGCGGATGGACGAACAGCCGTAGATGTTCACGATTACACTTGGCCATGCGAAATCGGAGCAGCCATCCGGAGAATCTTCTGGTTTTCGATCGGGCAGGCATCAGAGAAACTGACGTCAAGGCGATCGGACTCCATGGCATGACGGGACTTGTCCTGATGGAGAATGCCGCCCGGGAATCCGCCATCATCGCCATGGACATGATCGGGGAAGACGTGCAGAACCCACTCGTCGCCATCGTCTGTGGACGTGGAAACAATGGTGGTGATGGCTATGCGATCGCGAGACATCTTCACAATCGGGGTATCGGGGTCAAGCTGCTGTCGTCCGGACCGCCTCGCCCGGGATCAGATGCCCAGGCCAATGCCCGTATCGCTGAAACCATGGGCCTTGAGAAAATAGCCAACCATGAGTGCCTCACGTCCGTGAACCTGATCGTGGATGCCCTGCTCGGCACTGGTCTCGATCGGGAAGTGACTGGTGAAGATCGCCTGTTGATAGAGGCCATGAACACCTCGAAGGCCCCCATTCTGTCGATTGATCTGCCCAGTGGACTGGATGCCGATGAGGGAAAGCCACTAGATATCGCTGTCAGAGCCACGGAGACGGTGACATTCGTGGGATTGAAGATCGGCCTTCTGCAACCCTCAGGAGAGGCTCATGCCGGCAGAATCCACATCGTGGACATCGGAATTCCAAGGGAGTTGGCCAGATCTCTCGCCTTGAAGCAGTCAAATGATGGGGCAGCCTCCGACACCGAGTTATGATTCCCGTCACGTGTATCACCTTCTCCTCACCAGCCGATACCTGACAAGCCGCATCATCCCACTGCTGGCGATCGCAGCCGTTGCGCTCTGTGTGGCGCTGGTGATCGTCGTCGTCTCGGTGATGACCGGTTTCCTGGACATGGTCCGGGATTCCGGACGGACACTCATGGGCGATGTCGTGATCTCGTATCCGATCAATGGAATTCCCTGGTACGAAGATCTGATCAAGGAAATCGAGGCGCTTCCCGATGCACAGGCCGCTGCTCCGATGGTCGAGACCATCGGTGTTCTGCGGATGCCCTATCCAAGAGGGTCCGCCAAGGAACCCAAGATGGTCCAGATCTGGGGTATCGATGGTGAGCGACTCGCCAAGGTCACGACCTACGAGGAAACCCTGATGTGGTCGAACATCCCGGAACAGGCGAAACCCTATGTCGAGCTGGATCGAATCTACCAGCCTGTCATCGAATCGCTTGATCGGGGCCAGAGAATCGAGATACTTCGAATCTCCCCCTGGGAAAACACCGACTCCATGAACGATTCACAGGTGGCCGATCTCGCCGGCGCCATCACGAATCCGGAATGGATCGAACACATCCGGTATGTACTGGTGAATTCGCCAGAGACCTTCCGTGGTTCGCTTTCCTCCGATCAGATCGTGTTGATGCAGGCAGCACTCGCGGCCGAGGAGGACATGCCACCACTGCAGGATCAGGTTCTCCGCGATGGTGTGACGCTGGCCAGAAACGGTCAGCCCGGAATAGTCGCCGGCATCCATGTGTCCGATGCCAATCGCAGGGACAGCGAGGGCGACTACCAGGTCGGTGGCGGAGGTCACTGGTGGCTGCCGAGATACGAAGGCGCGTTGACCACCATTCCAGTCGATGCCTCGGGTGGAACCCTCGAACCTGAAACGGAGATTCTCCCGTTCGTCAACGAGTTCTCCAGTGGTGTCTACGCCGTGGATGAAATCAGGGTGATGATCCCCCTCGAAGTCGCCCAGAGAATGATGCATCTCGATCAGGCGGAGATCGTGGACGAGATGGATCCCACGAAGGTGATCGGCATAGAGCCAGCTCGAGCCACGATGATCCTCGTCAAGGGCAAGGATGGCGTCTCCGAAACGGACCTTCGATCAAGTGTCGAGAAAGCCTACAGTTCGTTCCTCGATTCGGTCGCGACCGCTCATCCAAATGGTCCTGCACCTCCTGTTCCGGGGATCAATCCCAGTCTGCAGATTCTCACATGGGAACAGCAGAATGCAGGCTTCATCGGCCCTGTCGAGAAGGAGCGGGCCTTGATGCGAACGCTCTTCTCGATTGTGTATGTCGTCTGCGCGGCACTGGTACTGGCCATCTTCTGGGCCATCGTCTACGAGAAGACGCGTGACATCGGCATCCTTCGAAGCATCGGCGCCTCCAGACCCGGAATCGTCTGGATATTCCTCCTCTATGGCCTGGTGGTGGGTGTGATCGGAGCCTTGTTTGGTCTTGCCCTGGGCTGGATCATCACCATCAATGTCAACGGCATTCATGATCTGCTTGCGCAACCTCCGGGATGGCTCGCATGGGGATTGGCTGCCCTGACGGCCGTGGTACTGATAGCCACGATCATCAAGCTCTTCAGCGGCAGGATCCTGCCCGTCGTGCTTGGAATCATGGGAACTGGAATCCTTGGATTGTTCACCGCACTCGTGTTCATCCTCGATGCCAGCGGAGGCGTGGTGATCTGGGATCCTGCGGTCTACTACTTCAGCGAAGTCCCCAACACGATCGATCTTCCGGAAGCACTGATCACGATGGCGGGTGCCGTCATCTTCAGTCTGGTCGGCGCCGCCATCCCCGCAGCCAGAGCGGCGGATGTGGATCCAGTGAAGGCGCTCCGCTATGAATGATGATCGGACCCAGCCAATTCTCGAAGCCGTCGATCTCCACAAGACCTATCGCATGGGATCCGTCGATGTGCCTGTTCTCAGGGGCAGCTCCATCTCCGTGTCGGCTGGCGAATGGGTGGCGATTCTGGGTTCAAGTGGCTCAGGTAAAAGCACGCTGCTGCATCTTCTGGGCGGACTGGACACGCCCGATCCCGGTCGGGGCGACATCCGATTCGATGGGCGGCCCATTGCCAAGCTCCGACGAGGCGACCGTAACCGGTATCGAAATCGGGACGTCGGATTCGTCTTCCAGTTCTATCACCTGCTTCCGGAACTGACTGTTCTGGAAAACACCTTGCTTCCGGGCCTGGTGGGCTCGAGGATTCGAGCAGACCGTGATCGAGCAAGAACCCTGCTGGGCAGCTTCGGGCTTGATCACCGGCTCAATCACCGTCCTCGGGAACTCTCCGGTGGAGAACGCCAGCGAGTGGCGATCGCCCGAGCGCTTCTCAATCGGCCCAGGATCCTGCTGGCCGACGAACCCACCGGCAATCTGGATCAGGAAACTGGCCGGGAGATCCTTGAACTGCTCAAAAGAGAGCACGAATCGGGCTTGACCATTGTGATGGTCACCCATGATCGACAAATCGCGGATCTGACCGATCGCACGGTGGTCCTGAATCGCGGGCAGGTCGAATAGTCGACATCCGGGAAAATCGGCTTTTTAATACACTTAAGGGCCGATTTGTCCAGTCCCCCTCCTCAATGGAATGAAATCTGGCCTCCGGTGCCTTGTCCGGGTATCTCCCCCCGAAAGGAACCCCCGGATGATTATTCAGGAATCTCACATCTCCAGAAGTTCGGGTTCACCACATCAAATTCCTGACCGATGAATCGGGCGGTGAGTGTTATTCCGAATCAGTCGAGAGAAGGCCGCCAGCCAACCAGGGCCCGGGTATCCACCAAAGGACCTCTTCCACCCGGACCGTCTCGCGGGATTTTGATTTGCCGGATACCCTGATGAACCCTCGCGGCATTTCGCCGTACTCAAGGTAGTTGGAGACTCGAGATGTTCGAACGATTGACTGATCGTGCACGCAAAGTAATGGCCCTGGCAAATCAGGAAGCCCAGCGCTTTAACCATGAATACATCGGAACGGAGCATATCCTTCTGGGCCTCGTCAAGGAAGGCTCGGGTGTGGGTGCGAATGTTCTGAAGAACCTCGACATCGACCTCCGCAAGGTTCGGCTCGAAGTCGAGAAGCTCGTCAAGTCAGGCCCCGAGATGGTGACCATGGGCAAGCTGCCCCAGACACCCCGGGCCAAGAAGGTGCTTGAGTACGCGATCGAGGAAGCTCGTAACCTCAATCACAACTACGTCGGCACCGAACATCTGCTTCTGGGTCTTCTCCGGGAACAGGACGGTGTTGCAGCACAGGTTCTGATGAATCTCGGCGTCAAGCTGGAAGAAGTACGCGAAGAAGTCCTCAATCTTCTCGGCGCCGGCGTCGAAAGCGAAGAAATCGAAGACGGTGGCGATACAACCGCCCCGGAAGCAGGCAGCCCGCAGCGTCGCGGCAAGAGCAAGACGCCGGCACTGGACAGCTTCGGCCGGGATCTCACCGAGCTCGCACGAAATGGCGAGCTGGATCCCGTCATCGGTCGACACGGCGAGATCGAACGTCTTGTTCAGATTCTCTGCCGAAGAACCAAGAACAATCCTGTCCTCCTGGGCGAAGCCGGTGTCGGCAAGACCGCCATCGTGGAGGGACTGGCACAACGAATCATCGACAAGGATGTCCCCGATCTTCTCCACGATCAGAGGGTGGTCGTCCTCGATCTCGCGATGATGGTGGCCGGCACCAAGTATCGAGGCCAGTTCGAGGAACGAATCAAGGCCGTCATGAACGAGGTCCGGCGCGCGAAGAACGTCATACTCTTCATCGACGAATTGCACACGCTGGTCGGTGCAGGTGGCGCGGAAGGTGCGATCGACGCATCCAACGTGCTCAAGCCCGCGCTTTCCCGTGGTGAGATCCAGTGCATCGGTGCGACGACCTTCGACGAATATCGAAAGTACATCGAGAAGGACTCCGCTCTGGAGAGACGATTCCAGAGCATCGTGGTCGAACCACCGAATCCGGAACAGACCTTCGAGATCCTGAAGGGACTTCGCGGTCGATACGAGGAACATCACCGCGTGACGATCACCGATGACGCCATCAAGGCGGCTGTGGAACTTTCCAGTCGATACATGCCTGATCGTGTCCAGCCCGACAAGGCCCTGGACATCATCGATGAATCCGGTGCCAGGGTCCGTCTCAACTCCATGACCAAGCCCCCGGATCTCGCTGAACTCGAGTCCAGAATCGAGATGCTGGGCATCGACAAGGAAGCCGCCGTCAAGGCAGCCGACTACGAGAAGGCAGCCGATCTCCGCGATCAGGCCGAAAAGCTCCGCGCCGAGAAGGACAAGGTCCAGAAGGAATGGCGTGACAAGATGAGCGAGACGGCCGGCGAGGTCAACGAAGAGGTCATCGCCGAAGTGGTCTCCAAGATCACCGGTGTCCCGCTGACTCGCCTGGAAGAAGCGGAGTCCGCACGACTCCTCCAGCTCGAAGCCGAACTGCACAAGATGGTCGTCAGTCAGGAAGCGGCCGTCACACACGTGGCCAAATCGATTCGCAAGGCCCGCAGTGGTCTCAAGGATCCGAATCGTCCAATGGGTTGCTTCCTCTTCGTCGGACCATCCGGCGTGGGCAAGACGCTCCTCGCCAAGGCGCTCAGCGAGTTCATGTTCGGCAACCAGGATGCCATGGTGTATCTGGACATGTCCGAGTACATGGAGAAGCACACGGTCTCCAGACTGGTCGGTGCCCCTCCCGGATATGTCGGCTACGAAGAGGGTGGCCAGCTCACGGAGCAGATCCGAAGGCGCCCCTACTCAGTCGTCCTCCTGGACGAGGTGGAGAAGGCCCATCCCGACGTCTTCAACATGTTGCTCCAGATCATGGAGGAAGGTCGCCTCACCGACTCGTTCGGAAGAAGAGTCGACTTCAAGAACAGCATTCTCATCATGACCTCGAACATCGGTGCGGATCTGATCAAGGGCGGTCAGTCCTTCGGATTCGGTCAACGCGAGGAAGTGATGGACTACGACAAGGTCCAGCTCGCGCTGAAGTCCGAAGTCGAGAAGTTCTTCCGACCCGAGTTCATCAACCGTCTCGACGACACCGTCGTCTTCAAGCCGCTCGTCAAGGAAGATCTCTACGGAATCATCGACCTCGAACTCGAGAAGGTCTGCGAACGCATGCGGGCGAAGGGCATGGAACTGACGCTCGACGATAAGGCGAAGGACTTCCTCATCGAAAAGGGCTACAACCCCGACTTCGGTGCCCGTCCACTACGCAGAGCCATCAGCTCCCACATCGAGGACCCTCTAGCGGAAGCCCTTCTCGGCGGCATCTACCACAGCGGTCTGAACATCATCGTGACTCACGTCGAGGGCGCTTCCGAACTGGCCATGAACTCTGAGGAAATACCCGAGTCCAAGACAGAGGATTCACCGGACAAGGCGGAAGCGAGCAGCTGATCCGATCGACCTCATCGAATGGTCAGGAGCTTCAGCTCCCGACCTTCGGGGACGATGAGGACCTCGTGGAACTTGAACTGCCTCTGCAGGCTGCGCCGCAATGTGCATTGGATGGTTCCATCGTCCAATGTCGTCCTGATCAGATCCCCGAATGTCCGACCCGCGACCATGCGGTTCAACAGAGCGGCCATCTTGGTCCTGTTCTTCTGCAGAAAGGCCTCGTACTGCTCGTAGCCGTCTTCAAGCTCGCCGTAGTATCGGCGGGTCTGAACCGCGACCATCTGATCCCAGAGCAGCTTGTACTCGGCGTTTCGAAGACAGGCCAGCGTGTTGACGAGGACATGATGGGGAGTCTTCGCCCGAAGAATGATCTCGCCGTCTTCCCGCTCCTCGCGGATCCTGAACGTGTCGCCGCCGATTTTCTGATCAAAGCCGTTGCCGGTGGCCCTCTCCGCCTCAAGCCAGCGGACCTCGACCCCGTCGGACGTCACGCCGTCCTTGAAACTCGAGGATTTCATCTGATCCGAGTATCTGGGTTTCTTCCTGTACTCGATGACGTAGGGCTTGCAACTCATCAGGGCGCCGATGGCTGAGATCAGGAGGATCATGAGTGACATGTGCTGAAGACGATTCATCAAGGGGTTATCCTAGTCCAGAGTCATGAACAACGATCAACGACAAGACTGTCCTCCTGTGATCTTCGCAGACAATCGAATGATTGTCTTCGAGAAACCCTCAGGACTCCTTTCGGTGCCCGGCATCGGGCCTGAAAAGGCCGACTGCCTGGCGGCCCGTGCGGATGCCGCTTTTCCAGGAGCCAGGATCGTCCACAGACTTGATCGCGATACCTCGGGCGTGATCGTGATGGGACGCGATGCCGACTCGCATCGTGAACTGAGTCGGCAATTCCAGGATCGCGAGGTATCGAAGACCTACGAAGCCGTCGTGGGAGGTCTCATGGCCATCGACACGGGGCTCATCGACGCACCCATACGAAAGGACATGGACAATCCACCCAGACAGCTCATCGATGATGTCCATGGCCGACCTTCACAGACGAACTGGATCGTGCTTGAAAGACAGGCCGACAGGACCCGTGTGCGACTCCACCCATTGACGGGCCGATCACATCAGCTGCGGCTGCATCTCCTCAGCATCGGGCACCCGATACTCGGCGATGACCTCTATGCACCACCAGAGCTTCGATCGGCCGCCCCGAGACTGCTGCTGCATTCGACCGTTCTGTGCCTGAAGCATCCGACGAACGGACAGGAGATGGTCTTCGAAAGCAACTGCCCGTTCTGAACCTCGATCATTCGGAAAGCGTGACCTTGGGTTTCATGCGCTGAACAGACTCCACTCCAGTGGAGGCCTCGGGCATGTCACGCAGGACCCTGGCAATCGCCATGACGGGGAAGTAGAGCCTGTAGAGGTGGTACCTCAAGTAGAACACCTTGGGGAAACCAGTGCCGGTGAACCATGGTTCCACCCATGAACCGGCGGGATCACCATCTGGATTGACCAGTGGATCGGCAGCTTCAGCGTCGTTCAACTGAGTCGATGCCAGCCATTGGACGGCCTTGAGAACACCCTCGTCATGCGAACCGTAGATGGCATGCATCGTCATCGCAGCCCAGGCGGTCTGCGAGGCGGTGGAAGGGCCCTGGCCCTTGGTCGATGGATCGAGGTAGGAATCGGGAGACTCGCCGAAGGAACCGTCTTCACGCTGGACACTTCGAAGCCAATCACCCGCTCGCTGTACCCAGGGCTCGTTTCGATCGACACCACAACGAATCGGACCAAGCAGGGCCTGCCACGTTCCGTAGATGTAGTTGACTCCCCAACGTCCAATCCATGTTCCATCCGAATCCTGAGTCCGCTTCACATAGTCGACGGCTTTCCTGACCGCTTCATCCTTGATCGAGAATCCGAACCATGAGAGACATTCCAGAACGCGACCGGTGATGTCCGGGCAGGAGGGATCCTGCATGGCGTTGTGATCGGCGAAGGGAACGTATTCGAGGATCTGACGATGGGTGGTCTTGTCGAATGCCGCCCATCCACCATCCTCATTCTGCATGGCGAGCATCCATTCGACGCCACGACGTCCAGCTTCACGATTGGCTTTCCCTTCCGATCGACACAATGCCATGGAGACCATGGCCGTATCGTCGACATCGGGGTACCAGGCGTTCGCATATTCAAAGAACCACGAGGCCATCGATTCGGTCGCTTCGACCTTCTCGGACCAGTCCCCCTTGAAGCGACACTGCTTCGACAACAACCATTCGGTGGCCGCACGTACGGATGGATCCTTCTGATCCAGACCCGCCTCGGTCAAGGAATAGAGCGCGATACCCGTGTCCCATACCGGGCTCAGACATGGCTGGATCTTGATCGATTTACCATCCTTGCGAATCAGGAACAGATCGTCGAGATCCTTCTCGGTCCGCTGTCTCATGGGAAATGTTCGAGGTCGCCCCAGCTTGTCCAGTGCGATCTGCGTAAAGACCATGCATGGAAAGATGGCACCGAGGCCATCCGTCGGCGCTGGCTCGTCCTGGGAGCATCGATCGAGCATCCATTTCTCACAGGCCTTCAAGGCATGCCGCCTGAATGGCGTTCCACCGAGATGGTGGAGGATCTTCAGTCCACGATCGATACCCGTGAAAAACCATTTCCAGAACAGAGGAGGGTTGCTGTCGGGCATGAGCTTGCGACGCAGAGCCTCATCCACGAACAAATCGTCGATTCTCTGAGACGCCTCGAGATGGCGGACTGGTCGCATCGTGTTGACGATCGCCAGCGGTACGATCATCGAACGAGTCCAGGCACTGATCTTGCTGAGATGGAAATAGAACCATCGAGGCAGCAGGATCATCTCGGGCGGTATCGTCGGCACGGCACGCCATGGGACCTGGCCAAGACACGCGAGATAGAACATCGTGAACGTGTTGCAACGCTCCGCTCCACCGCCTTCACGGATCATTTTTCTGGCACGAGCCATGTGCGGCGACTCTGGATCGTCTCCCATGAGCTTGAGGGCGAAATAGGCCATCACACTGGCGCTAAGATCCATCTCGGCACCGGGATACTGGCACCATTCACCGGTCGGTCGCTGCTGTAGACGAAGTCCATTGGCGATCTGCTCGAGCCGTTCACGTCCACTGCCATCATGGAAAGGCTCGTTTTCCTGACCGAGTATGAACTTCATCAGGATGTATTCGCTCTCCAGAATGGAGTCCCCCTCCAGCTCCGCACACCAATGGCCATCGGAACGTTGCAGGTGACGTAGGGCAGCCACGCCTCGAGCAAGGGAATCTCGGAGGGATTTGATCCGGTCTTTTTTCGATGTCGTCGAGGCCATTGCATCCTTCTCCTGGAATGAGACATGACATTCTAACCGACAGGATGATGATTTCGAGGGTAGCATCGTCCGAATGCTCTCATGGACGACATCTCGACCAATCCCCGGTGGCTGGGGTGGTGCATCCGCCACCAGTGGACATCTCGATACCGCCACCGCTGCCATGGAAGTCGCCGACACGATCCATGACAAGTTTGGATCATCGCCTGATCTGGTCGTGGCCTTCGGCAGTTTCCATCATGCCGCCGCCTTCACCGATGCGATGAACAGTCTGCGAAGAACACTTCAGCCGGGATGCCTGATCGCGACGACAGCCGATTCAATCCTCGGAGACGACGTCGAACTCGATGGCGTATCGGGTCTGTCCGCCGTCGCCATGAGATTGCCCGGTGTGGAGATCACGCCATGGCGAAGCACGCCCTCCGATCCACTGCCCCTTTCCAATCCCGATGCTCTGCCACAGCGACTGGGAATCCGTGACCAGAGCAAATGCATGATCATGCTGGCGGATCCCTTCACGACACCCACGCACAGAACACTGGATGTCCTGTCCGATCTACCGGACCTCGAGCAGTCGATACCGATGGTCGGAGGCCTGAGCTCCGGTGGCTCGCGCCCAGGCATCAATCGTCTCGTCATCGACGACACCTTCCAGACATCCGGCTCGGTCGGCGTGACACTGAGCGGCCCTCTCGAATGCGACACCATCGTCTCACAGGGCTGCCGGCCCGTTGGGAAGCCGATGCTGGTGACCGGTGTCAAGGATCAACATGTGATCACCGAACTCGGTGGACTTGCTGCACTGGAACAACTCAAGAGGACGGCCCAGTCACTTCCGAAGCATGAGCGGGATCTGCTTCAGAACGGATTGCTCATAGGACTCGTGGTCGATGAGCGACGCGACCACTTCGGAAGAGGTGATTTCCTGGTCCGCTCGGTTCTGGGCGTCAACCAGGCCGAGGGATTCCTCTCCATCGGTGCCGTGATCCGACCCGGCCAGACCATCCAGTTCCAGATCAGGGATGCCCAGGCGGCTCATGACGATCTTCAACTGCTTCTCGATGGACAGCAACTCTCCGGAGATCCGCTGGCAGGATTGCTCGTCACATGCAATGGACGCGGAAAATCGCTCTTCGGATCCGAAGGACATGACATCACCATGGCTCGACGACGATTGAACAACATGCCGACGGCGGGTTTCTTCGCCGCGGGCGAGTTCGGACCCATCGGGAATCGCAGCTATCTCCATGGACATACGGCTGTCCTGACACTTCTTCGCCCGGGGCAGCAGGCATGACCGATCCATCCTCCATTCATGATCCGGAACTGCCACTGCAACGTGGCTCCAGCGGACGTCGATTCAGACGCTACAAGCATTTTCTGCGTGAACGACAACTTCGCAATCGAACCGAACCGGCTCACATAAGTTTCAGCGGCTCCAC
>DEYM01000152.1 GCA_002364555.1 Phycisphaerales bacterium UBA3158
AATAGCGGGGACAGGATTCGAACCTGCGACCTCCGGGTTATGAGCCCGACGAGCTACCAGACTGCTCTACCCCGCAGTAGAGGTGGGCCAGTATACGACCGACCGGACCAAGGTCAAGGCGATGGCCAACAATGATGCTCCCATAACGTGCAGAACGGCTCACAATGCGTCACAATGGGCATCGGATTATCAGGATCCCAACGAGGAGCGCTCGTGGCCAAGCGATCAATTTCACAGCTGATGGATGAAGCCCAGTCCGCAACCAGTCGCGGAGATCATGCCAAGGCCGCCAAGCAGCTCAAGCATGCATTCAAGATGGAGCCCTCCAATGAGGAGGTCATCAGAAGATTCAGCGATTCACTGGTTGCCTCGGGCAAGGCAGCCGAAGCCGTCGCCATTCTTCGAAAAGCAACCAATGGCAGAAGTGGACATCCGGTCCTGACGGCCAATCTGGTGGCGGCGGAACATGCCGCCGGCAATGTCGCCCAGGCGCTGGCCGCGGCGCAGGAGATGACCAGAATCGATCCGGACAATCCACAATCGTGGTTTCTTCTCGGTCGAATGCAGATGTCCGCAGCTGATTCCCCGACCGCATACAAGACACTCCAACAAGCCAATCAACTCGATCCGGAGGATCTGACCATACGTGGCCTGTTGGCGGATGCCCAGATGAGCATCGGCCAGTACCCCCTGCCGATCGATCAAGCCGAGGAGATGGTCAGAAGACAGCCCAATCTTTCTCGCAATCATTCGAGACTCGGCAACGGCTTCCGTATCAACCACCGATTCGACGAGGCGATCGCGGCGTTCGACGAGGCACTCAAGCTCGACAGACATAATCTGGAGGCCGTGGCCGGCAAGGCCGAGGTACTCGAATCGCTGGGTGAGACGGACAACGCGATCGCGCTGATCAAGCCCAGAATCGTCACGGGCCAGGTCTCCTTTCTGCTGCTGAGTTGCTGGGCGAGACTCTGCCAGAGAACGAAGGATCCACAAGCGGCGATCGGCCCGATCGAGAATTTCATCGCCTCCGGACGCGCCTCCGCATGGCATAGAAGCAATCTTCTGATCAAGCTCGGCCAGCTCTACGAGAAGGTCGAGCGATTCGACGAGGCCATGCAGGCATGGACCATCGGGAACGGGCTTCACAAGGGCAGATGGGACAACGGCAACCACGAACAGCTGATCGATGAACTGATCGAGGCCTTTTCCGACCAGAGCATGAAGGAACATCCCACAAGCGACTTCGCCAGCGAGCAACCCGTGTTCATCGTCGGGATGTATCGAAGTGGAACGACACTGACCGAACAGATCCTCTCCGCCCATCCGGACATCGCCGGAGCCGGGGAGCTCGGGCACATGATCAGCCTGATACAGGGAATGCCCGCACGCATCGGGAGCGAAAGCCACTATCCCGCCTGCCTGGGCGAGCTCGAGGGCACGCATCTCAAGGACATGGCCCAGAGCTACTGCGACTATTCGCATCAGATGGCCGGCGATGAAGCCCGCATCACCGACAAGATGCCGATGAACTATCTGAACGTCGGCCTGATCTCGCTCATGTTCCCCAACGCGCGGATTCTCCATTGCACGAGGAATCCTCTGGACACATGCCTGTCCTGCTATGGCAATGCATTCTCATCGAGAATGGCCTACACCGCCGATCTGACCGATCTGGGAAGGACCTACCGTCAGTATCAGCGCATCATGGAACACTGGAATTCGATCGAGACCATTCCCATCATGGAGGTGAACTACGAGACACTCGTCTCGGATCCGGAACCACTTCTCAGAGGGGTCCTTGATTTCATCGGCATGCCCTGGGATGACGCCTGCATGAACTTCCATGAAACCAACAGGATCAACGCCACTCCCAGCATCGATCAGGTGAGGGAGCCGTTGTACAGGGCATCGATGGGACGCGGGGACAGATTCGGCTCGAAGCTCGACGAGCTCAGGGCATCGCTTCAGATCGACTAGGCCACACCACCGACGATCGTTCCGGCAATGCATTCCTCCGCACCACCGAGAATGACGGCGGCCATCAGATCCTGATCCGCCACGCCAGTCAACGACGTCGCATCGAGATCCACGAGGACGAAATCAGCCAGGCGACCGGCTTCGAGACGGCCAGCGTTCAAGCCGAGCGAATCGGCCCCATGTCGTGTCGCCATGTCGATGAGCACACGATCGATGTGGCCACCTTCATCTCGACAGATGCCTCGCCCTTCGTGCCGAAGCCGCTGTCCGTATTCGGTCAGCCGCATCTCCTCGATCATCGAGATCCTGGCATTTGAATCGCTGCCCAGGCAGATGCGTCCTTCACAATCAAGGATATGCCTGACGTCGGCGATGCCATCACCCAGATTGGCCTCGGTCAAGGGGCATAGGCACACCCGTGAACCCGACTGAAGGTATCTGGCCATGTCGTCATGATCGGTATGCGTGTCATGGACAGCGGTGAATCGATCATCCAACTGCAGACTGTCCAGCAGAAGGGAGGTCGGCGTCGAGCCGTAGGCCTCCCGGCAGGCCTCTATTTCCGCACGCTGTTCCTCGACATGCATGTGGAAGACCAGACCACGCCGCCGGGACTCCTCGTGCAAGGCAATCAGCTGATCCCTTGGAACGGCGCGAATGGAATGCGCGACGACACCAAGTTGCTGCATGGAACCGTCGACCAGTCCAGCCAACCGATCCATGTTGGCCCAATAGCCTTCGAGAGATTCCCCATCGAAACGCCTCTGGGCCGACTCGAGCGGCTGACCGAAGCCTCCACTGACGTAGTAGGCGTTCAGAAGAACGATTCGAATGCCCACTTCACGAGCCGATTCCAGAATGATCTCGTCGAATGCCCAGTCGTGGCCGTTCTCGTGATGCAGGTAATGGAATTCACCGACACTCGTCATTCCGGCCATTCGCATCTCATGAAAAGCCTGTGTGGCGATCCGCTTCATCGAGTCGAGATCCATCTCCTCTACCAGTTCGTACATCGCCTTACGCCAGGACCAGAAATTGGAGTCCGGGTGATCGAAGTATTCACCTCGCCCACGCAACGCCCGCTGGAATGAATGGCTGTGGGAATTGACGAATCCAGGCAGCAGCGCGATTCGATCATGGGTCGGCTCGGCAGCCGTCTTCTCGATCGAAGCGATGACACCGTCCGATGCGATCGTCAACTCGAGTCCCCGATGAAGCTCGCCATCGACCCAGGCCATCTCGGGCCTGATGCAGTCCAGCATGGCCATCATGCCCGTGCCTCTTGATGACAGTGGGCCTGGACGGCCTCAGCCAGGTGTCCGGACCCTTTCAGGAACTGATCCATGGCGATGAATTCATCTGGTTGATGGGCCTGCGTGATGGAACCCGGACCCCATAGGACGGATTCAAGACCCAGACTCGACAGGTGACCACCGTCGCTGCAGTAGGACACGCCGATGCTTCTGGATTGCTCGATGGCGTCACAGGCAAGCCTGTTGACGGCTGTATCCTCATCGGTGCACATTGGCGGATTGTCGTTGTAGACCTCGAGGACCCAACGACCCTCTGGGAGCGATGACGACAACGCCTCTCGAATCATGCTCAGGTACTCCGCGGCATCCTGATCCGGCATCACACGAAGACCACATCGGATCTCGGACGCCTCCGGGATGATGTTCCATGCGGCTCCACCATCGATTCCGACGATCGACAGAACGGGATGAGGAACGGAATCGAATATGGGACTCGCCTCGGTGCGGATATCCTCGAACGAACTGATCAGATCGCCGAGCACTCCGATGGCCTTGCCTGCCATCTCGATGGCGTTGATGCCGGAGGTGGGCGTTCCACTGTGTCCCGACGCACCACTGAGTCGAATCGTGAACTTGAGATGCCCCTTGTGCATGCGAACGACCTCGAGCATCGTCGGCTCACCGATGATGGTCGATCTCGGAAGGACAAGATCCGATGGCCACTGCTCGACCAGCGAGGCGGCTCCCAGACTGCCGAGTTCCTCATCACAGGTCAGCACCAATGCCAGCGGGTGACCATCCGAGGACTGGGCTTCCCTGGCCATCGCATTGACGGCAAGCGCGTCGAATCCCTTCATGTCACAGGAACCACGGGCGAAGAGCCTGCCATCACGTTCATGGAGTTCATGGGGGTCCGTGGTCCATCCCGAACCGACGGGCACACAGTCGAGATGGCCCGACAATGTCATCCCGTCACCGGAACCATCGAGTGATCCCGAATGAACCACCAGATTCTCCTTGCCCTCACTGGCTTCGAATCGACGTGTGGTGAGGCCGGGCCGATCGAGATAGTCGCAGAGGAAGTCCATGATCGGACGATTGGACAACTCGCTGGTCGTATCGAAGGCAACGAGTCGTGAGAGAAGGTCCTGATCGTTCATAATGGTCTTGGTCATGGCACCGGAGGATACCGTCGCGAGGACGGCCTCGGCGGCGTATAGTGACGAAACCCTGTTGGAATTAGCCATGAGGAGCCCACCATGCCCACTTCCACCCGCATGAAGACCAAGTCCCCCGTCACGCCCGAGAGCATCAAGGACCTCGTACTGCTCGGATCCCCCGCCCTCTCGCCGGACGGTTCCAGAGTGGCCTTCGTTCACAAGAAGATCGGATCGAAGAACAACTACGTCACCAACATCTGGATGATGGACAGCGACCGAGGCGCACCCGTCCAGTTCACCAACGGATCCCGCGACGGTGCGCCGGCCTGGTCACCGGACGGCCACTGGCTGGCGTTCGTCTCCTCTCGAGAACAGAGAAGCCCGCAGGTCTATGTGATGCCCAGCACCGGAGGTGAGGCCAGAGCCCTGACCGATCTTCCAGAAGGCGCCATCACACAGCTCAAATGGTCCCCGAACGGAACACAGGTCGCGTTCTCCTTCCGGGAACAAGCCGATGATCTCACCCGGAAAGCGACGAGACGACGCAAGGAGGCTGGTGGAACGACACCCCCACTGGTCACCGAGGACATCTTCTATCGCCTCGATGGAGATGGATACTTCGGAGAGAGACGATTCAAGCTCCATGTCGCGAGCATCGAGGATGGCGGGCATCGAATGGTCTATGGCAAGGACACCATGGGCTTCTTCGATTACGACTGGGCTCCCGATGGACGCCGAATCGTCCTTGCGACCAATCGAAACAAGCAACCACTGAAGAATCCGGACAGAACCGAACTGCTTGTGCTGGATGTCCAGACGGGCAAGACCACCGTCATCCCGAACATGCCCCGGGGCACCAAGGGCAGTCCCGTCTTCTCGCCCAACGGCCGATGGATCGCCTATGCGGGCCGAACGGGCAAGGACTCGAGCTATTCGACGGACAATCTGGAACTCTGGCTCTGTGATTCAAAGACAGGCAAGGCACGATGCCTCAGTGGAGATACCGACTGGTGCCTGCTGGCCGCCACACTCTCGGACACGAGTGAAGCGAGCTTCGAACCATGGATCGCCTGGAGTGGCAATGACCAGATCCTGGCTCGAATCGGATGGCACGGGGAAGCCCATGTCGTGAGATTCGATCGACAGGGCAAGAAGAAACCCAGACGTCTGACCCTTGGCCGCGTCGTGTTGGGACCGGGCAATCTGTCCGCGGACGGCAAACGAATCGTCACGACGCTCGATCAGCCCACCGCCCCGCCAGAACTGCATGTCGGTCGAATAAGCGCCACGAGCATCTCGCTGAAGAAGCGAACGAGCTTCAATGACCAGTTCGTCAAGACCCACACCATCGCCAAGCCGACCATGAACTGGGTTCGATCGGCCGATGGCACCCGGGTCCAGACCTGGGTACTCAAGCCGCCCACCAGCCGGGGCAAGAGGCATCCGGGCATCGTCGAGGTCCATGGTGGTCCACATGCCCAGTACGGATGCACCTTCTTCCATGAGTTCCAGGTCCTCGCCAATGCAGGCTATGTGGTCGCCTATTCAAATCCGAGAGGCAGCAAGGGCTATGGCCGTGACTTCTGCGCCGCGATACGTGGCTGCTGGGGAACCGTCGACTGGGAGGACATCCATGCCGTCTCCCAGTGGCTGCAATCCAGGGAGTACGTCCAGACCAAGAAGATCGGGATCATGGGTGGCAGCTACGGCGGCTACATGACCAACTGGGCCATCGGCAGCACCGACATGTTCACCGCGGCCATTTCCGATCGTTGCGTCAGCAACATGGTGAGCATGGGCGGCAACAGCGACTTCCCGTTCGAACCTGATCGCTACTGGGAGGGCAATTGCTGGGATCGCCCTGAAGCACTCTGGAAGAGCAGCCCCATTCGTCTGATGGGCCAGGCCAGGACCCCCACTCTCGTCATCCACTCGGAAGGCGACCTCCGATGCAACATAGAACAAGGCGAACAGATCTTCTCAGCCCTGAAGATCCAGAACGTGCCCGCTCGCTTCGTGCGATACCCGAGTGAAACAAGTCATGGCATGAGCCGGAATGGCCCACCGGACATGCGACTGCATCGCCTCGATGAAATCCTCAACTGGTGGAGACGATGGTTCAAGGGCAAGTCCTCCAGATGAGTGATTTCAAGGGAACGCTCGATGGCAAGGGGCTGCTGATCGGGATGGTGCATCTGAGAGCACTACCGGGAACCCCCCGTCATGAACTGCCGATCGACGAGATCGAGCGGATAGCGGTGCATGAAGCGATGGCGCTCGCCGATGCCGGCTTCGATGCCGTTCTGATCGAGAACATGCACGATCTGCCCTATCTGAATCGTCAGGTCGGGCCCGAGATCGTCGCGGCCATGACTCGAGTATCGACCGTCATTCGCAGTGCGGTGGAATGCCCAGTCGGCATCCAGGTACTGGCCGGCGCCAATCAGGCGGCACTGGCCATCGCCCATTGCTGCCAGCTTGATTTCATCCGAGCCGAGGCTTTCGTCCATGCGCACGTCGCCGACGAGGGGCTCATGAATGCGGATGCCGCCGAGTTGCTGCGGGAACGCAAGCGACTCGGAGCCGAACATGTCGCCATCATCGCGGACATCTGCAAGAAGCATGCGAGCCATGCCATCACGGCGGACCTGACACTGGCGGATCATGCCAATGCCGCCATGTTCTGCGGTGCCGATGCCGTGATCGTGACCGGCAATGCGACTGGATCGCCAGTGGACACCAACGACCTCGATTCTGTCAGGGCTGCAACTCGACTTCCGGTCATCGTCGGATCGGGCGCCACGGCACAATCCATCCCCGGACTCATGCAGAAGGCCCATGGCGTGATCGTCGGGAGTGATCTGAAGGTGGATGGACGATGGGATGGCGAACTGGACATGGCAAGAGTCCAGGCGGCAGTCGCCAACCGAGCAGTCTGATCCAGGCTAGCCGTGCTTCTTCTTCAGCTCCGCCAATGCCCCGATGAGACGATCAAGATGCGCCTGTTCATGAGCGGCCGAGATCTGGACTCTCAGCCGAGCCGTACCTTCCGGCACGACGGGGTAGCCGAATCCGATCACGAAGACGCCCATGTCCAGCAGTTCATTGCTCATGGCGATCGCCTTGGCCGTATCGCCCACGATGATGGGACAGATGGCAGTCGGACTCTCGATCACCTCGAATCCCACTTCACCGATCCCCTTGCGGGCGTAGGCGACGTTGTCACGAAGCGTCTGGACCATGGACGGATTCTCCTGCAGCAGGGAGATCGCCTTTTCGGCGGAACACGCGACGGTCGTGGGTAGTGCATTGGAGAAGAGTGTTGGACGACCACGCTGGACGATCATCTCGATGCCCGCCTTGGAACCCGCGATGTAGCCACCGGCACCTCCACCGAGCGCCTTGCCCAGAGTGCCGGTGAAGAAATCGACCTGACTTCCATCGAGACCGAAATGCTCATGCGTACCGCGACCAGTCGCACCCATGACACCCGTTCCATGACTGTCGTCCACCACCAGCATCGCCCCGAACTCGTCGCAGATCGAGCGAAGCTCGTCGAGCTTGCCGAGATCACCCTCCATGGAGAAGACACCGTCGGTGACCACCCACGCGACACCCGTCATGTCCGGATTGTCGGCGGCCTTCTGAAGGACTTCCCGAAGATGATCCATGTCGCTGTGACGATAGACCGCCTTGTGCAGTCCCTTCTTGATGACCGCTGCCAGACGTATGCCGTCGATGATGCAGGCATGATTCAGCTCGTCGCTGATGATGATGTCGCCTGGCTCGCAGAGTGTCGGGAAGATGGCCTCGTTGGCCGTCCAGCAGGACACGAACGTGTAGGCGGCTTCGACACCGAGGAAGTCCGCTATTCGTGACTCGAGACGCTCATGTGGATCGAATGTCCCACAGATGAAACGAACCGATGCCGTACCCGCCCCATACCGCCGAAGCCCCTCTACACCAGCCTCCACGACCTCGGGATGGTTGGCCAAGCCGAGATAGTTGTTCGAGCAGAAGCAATCGACGGTACCGCGACCCCTCAGCTGTATCGACGGTCCCATCGGGCCCTCGATCATCTGGAGACGCTTGAGCTGCCCTCCGGCTTCAAGTTCGGAAAGCACTCCCGAAGTCCTTGAATCGAATCCCTCGACACCTTCTGTTCGCATGATGGTCATGACAATTCCTCAACTGACGTTTTCGTAGTGACGCCTGATCGACGGCACGATGTACTGATCAAGGGCCTCTTCCAGAGTCCATTTAGGGGTGTATCCCCAGTCTCGTGACGCTCGGGACGTATCCACGTCCATCGGCCATGAATCCACCAGCTTCTGCCGACCCTCGTCGGGCACGAAGCTGATTCGGGCCTCGGGAAAACGCTTCATAATCGCCTTGGCGAATTCGCCCGCACTGGCCGAGAAGGATCCGATGTTGTAGACGACATGTGGCGGCGGGTCCACTTCGGCAATGCGAAGAAGCGCATCGACGCATTCAGGCATCGTCGTCCAGGGAATCACCGTGTCCTCACGAACGAAACATTCGTACGGATCACCATTCGCTGCGGCATGGAGCATCTCCGGGACATAGTCGCTGGTGCCTCCACTGGGTCTCGTATCGGCCGCGATCACTCCGGGGAGTCTCAGACAACGGAAATCAAGCAGGTATTCCGGACGGCCCTTGGACACCTGCCGGTAGTGCCTGGTGTAGTAGCGGCCCAGGGACTCGCAGTAGAGCTTGTTGGCCCCGTACATCGTGATCGGAGAAAGATGCTGGTTCTCACGCAACGCACCATCCTGCAGCTTCATCCCAAGCGTCCTGATTCCATAGACGGCAATCGTGCTCGGGAAAATGAACTTCACGCGACTGGCCCATGATTCACTCAATCTGGCGGCCAGACGAAGAAGATGGAAGGTCCCCTGCACGTTGACATCATGAGCCGTTTCGGGAACATGCTCGGCACGGGAACTCAGAAGCGCTGCCAGGTGATAGATCTCGTTCGTCTCGTGCATGGTCATGACATGCTCGAGGAAGTCCTTGTCACAGACATCACCGACATGAACGGCGTCGCAGAGCGTCCGAGTCTCCTCGGGGACTTCCCGGAGATCCATGGCGACGATCGAGACATCGTCTGATCGAAGGGACTTGATGAGGCCATGGCCGATTTCTCCAGCGGCACCTGTCACCAGTATGGAACGTCTTGGGTTGGTCGAAGGGGTCATGATCAGTGGATACTCGGGCATGGGATTGATTCCGTCGGGGTCCACTATTGTAATGATTCCGGTGAGCAACCTATGCTGGAGGTCCCATGACACCCCCACCAGGCCAGATAGACAGTGTGCTCTCCTCGACGAGAGCCGATTTTCGCCTTCAGGCCAAGGCCTCGGGCGAGTCCGTCGATCATGCGGATACCCGATGGGTGGATGTCCACCGACATGGGAAAATGCGATCCGGGAGAACCATCTCCCAGCAGATCAATGAACACTCGACGATCAAGTTCACACTGGATCTCGGAGATGGACACCAGAGTGAATCCGTGATCCTCCCGATGACAGGGCGTACGGGACGACAACGACTGACCCTCTGCCTGTCATCCCAGGTCGGCTGCGCACTTGGCTGCGGATTCTGTGAGACCGCCGCCATGGGGTTCATCAGAAATCTGACCGTCGCGGAAGTGCTTGATCAATGGCATGTCGCCAAATTCAGATTCGACTCACCCATCAGCAACATCGTCTTCATGGGCATGGGCGAACCCATGGAGAACCTCGACACCGTTCTGCAGGCTATCAGGATTCTCACGGATCGCTCCGGGCCCGCCATCGCCCCCTCCAGAGTGGCCGTATCGACGGTCGGTCGAGTCGCCGGTATCGATCGCTATCGTGACTTCATGACCCATGAGGATTTCCGACGCGTTCGACTGGCGGTATCCGTCAATGCGCCCAATGCGGAGATACGACGTGAACTCATGCCCATCACCCGCTCCGACTCGATGCCTGAACTGCACCAGGCCATGTCGGACTGGATCGCCTCCGGAGGCAAGCCGATACTCATCGAATACGTACTGATTCCCGGTGTCAATGATGCCGTGGATCATCCAGCCCAGCTGGCTCGATGGCTCGAGGGCATCGACTGTCGCATCAATGTGATCCCCTACAACCCCAGACGAAACTCTCCCTGGCCAGCCCCCACGGAGTCGAGCGTCGATGTGTTCATCGATGCGCTTCGCAGCGAGGGCTGTCGAGTACATAGACGCAAGACGCTTGGCCGAAGCGTCATGGCAGCGTGCGGCCAGCTGGGCAACGAGCATGTTCGTAGAAAAGTACCACTTCGAGTCCCGAGAGCCTGAATCAGGAAGTCATTCAGCGACCAGGGCCACCCCTTCTTGAACCGGAGGGTGCCGAACGAGCGCCCGGCAATCTCGTATATCGAACATCGCCGATGATCTCCTTGAGGCGGCCCATCATGGCGGCGTCCCAGTCTCGAATCTGCTGACGACTCTCGGCCGACTGCTTGCCCCAATCCGTCATGGGAATGCTTCCACGCCTGAAGAATTCCTGACCTTCGGCCCTTCGACCTGCCACGAACCGACTCATATCCTGCTCGAGAAGCGCCCGTTCCAGATCAATGACACGATCAAGCATCCATTCGGAGGCTTCAAGCTGAAGAAGCTCGACCGATTCCAGCTGGCTCCGCTCCAGGAGCGGACGCTGTTTCATGGCGGCATCGATGGATCTGAAGATTCGGGTAGTGCGATACAACGAATCCAGTACATCCATGTAGACCTTTTCACGAAATGCAACGGAGGACTGGGGATCCAGTGCATCGGCGATCGACTGGACATAGGAAAGCGTATGGTCGCGAAGTACCTGACGTACTCGTGCCTCCTGCGCAGCGGCATCGAGCCAGGCCTGTGGATCGGCTTCCTCACCTGCCCTGAGATATCGACGAGCCACATCCATGAAATCAGACGATCGCATCAGCAGCAGTTCACCCGCCTCCAATCGCCATCGACTGATCAGATCCGCCGCCAGCATTCTCTGCTGATCATCCTCAACCGATTCCTCGAGAACCAATTCCAGATCCAGAGATTCTCCTGCCAGCAGCCCACGATCAAGCTCGTTGGCGAATATGAGCTGCCTCTTGACCTGTTGCCATCTGGCCAGCTGATCCTGATTCAGGAACACCGCGAGCTGATCCTCGAATTCGGACTCGATGGCTGCCCTGTTGACCAGCCACCTGTCGAGAACCTCCTGGTACTCCCGGAACATCTGGGTGTAGTCGATGGCATTCTCCTGAGCACGCTGCAGCTCGAGGACCTGCTGCACAAGCGACTGGCTGGCCTCGTCGATGGCCTGCTTCATTCTGGCCTGATCACCATCCCATTCACCTTCGCGAAATCGCTTCTGCATGTCCTTTCGTATTCGCTTGAGCTCATCGGCAGCAGCAACCTGCTTCGCCTTGACTTCCTCTGAATCACCAGGATCCGGTGTCAGCGTGGAGGCTTCCAGCAAATAGTCCGACTTGGCATTCTGAAAGGATTCCTCATACTGCCCGAGCATCAGCTCAAGCACGGGACTGTTCTCGGGCTCGAGCTCGAGCCCTTCGATCATCTCCGGCAGATTCCCCGATATGAACCGGGGACGATCCTGTCCCATCTTCGGCAGCACATGGGAGACGCCCTCGAAGCGACCACCACGTGCTCTTGAAGTCGACTGCTCCGATGGCTGCGACTGAGCCATGACCGAAGTCGAATTCGACATCATGATGGCCATGCAGCACAGGCAAGGGATGCTGAAGAAAGATGGACGGACGTTGCGTAGAATCAAGATCGGACTCCAA